>NZ_JBEJZY010000038.1:0-57664 GCF_040256935.1 Photorhabdus viridis | reverse complement strand
TCTTCTAAATTAACCATGCCTGAGGGTCTCCATGATTTTGTTTTCTTTAGCAAAAACTTTGCTCGTGCCTCAGGCACTTTAGTTCCCTTCCCTTAAGCGAAGCTCAGGTTATGTAGCCTAACAGCTGCAAGCCCCTATGTTATTCGCTGACTCACGCCTTATTTTCCTCGCGGGTTTTATGCCCATCAGGCTATTCAGGTTTAGCGAGTCACGGTCTTACCTGCGGTGATGCGCAGCTATCGCCCACACTATCCGGGCTAGTTTATTTGCCACCGCCGCGGGTCGTCGTGTTTTGAGTCCCGTTATCCATGGACCGGGGGCTTTTGCTACATGGTGAACCATAGTCGCTGGGGCTTCAGTCTTAACTCGGGCTGGCGGCGGGATTAGTTAGCAGATCTGGAGAGAATGCTGTTTCTGCTCGATGGTAAACTGGTTCCTGACAACCGTGGTGATATCACTACCCGATTGATGGAACATATTAGGGATAACCCATCGAAGAAAGTTTACGAGGATGATTTCTTCAGCATTCGCTACTTTCAGAAGGGAACTGCGCATCTGACGTTCAAGCGCCCGGAGCTGATAGGTAGGATGAATGACATCATCGTAAAGTATTACCCGGGGATGTTAGCTGCAGGCTAAGTTAAGTGTCGTATGTTTGCTGTTAAAAATGTCGTATGTTTGCTATGATGAAGAAATGATCAAAGGAGGATAACATGACCACAAAAGCTCGTATTCAGTCACGACTGAAACGCTCAAAGCGTTATGTTTTCACTCGTGACGATTTCAAAGATCTTGCTGGCTACGACCAAATTGGTAGAGCACTGCGTGAACTGGTGAAGGAAGGGCAGCTGTTGAAAGTAGGCTATGGCGTCTACACCAAAGCGCGGCAAAATGCGATTACCGGTAAGCTGATGCCTGCTGCTCCCGGAGGTTCTGCTGCGGTAGTGATTGAGGCGTTGGAACGTCTAAAAGTGGATTACCGCCTGGTAGGTGCAACAAGCGCCTATAATAGCGGTAAATCCACTCAGATTCCCGCGTCACTGGAAATCAAAACCTCACCACGTTTTAAGAGAACGTTGTCAGTAGGGAACAGTAAATTAAATGGATGATTTAACAAAGCTATTTCCAGACGTCGCCGATGCTCTGGGCATTGAATCAGTTGCAATTGTAGAGAAAGATCATTACATCGTTGAGTTATTGCGCCTGCTCCAGCCTCTGGTCTTTGACACACATCAACTGGTTTTTGCCGGTGGAACTGCATTGTCAAAAGCGGGGATATCTTTGAACAGGATGTCGGAGGACGTGGACATTAAGCTTGTCCCTGTCGCCGGTTTTTCCCAGCAATATTCCAGAGGTCAGCGTAAAAACATTCGTAAGGGGATTATTCAGACCATTATCGAAACGATTGCAGCCTCAGGTACGTTTCGCATGGATGAAGAGTATCCAAAGGTTACTCGTGATGAATATCGCTATAATGAAATTCCGGTGCGCTACCCGCAGGAATATGCACAAATTCCCTGTTTAAGGCCATTTATCAAACTGGAACTAATGGAAACGGATTTGCTTGAGGTTGCGGAAAACCGTGCTATTAGCTCATTAGTAATGGATCTAACAAAGAAGGGCGAAGCAGTGAGGGCTTTCTCCTGCGCAACTATCGGCAGCACGCAGGCTGAAAAACTGATCTCGATGATGCGCAGAACGGCTGCAAGTATGCGTGATGTGGAACGTGCAGTGGATGAGTCACTGGTGCGTCATATCTACGATAATTTTTGTATTGTTAGAGAGAAAGGTGCTGATATTCCAGTTTTGAAGCGCTTTGTGCAGGAATGCATTGAGCAGGATATTGAACGTTACGGTGCTCAGTATCCTGAATTCTGCGAATCGCCTGTTGAAGAACTAAAAATGGGGCTGGAAGAATTGGCGAGTAATCTTGTTTATAAGCAGCGCTATCAACAGTTTCTCGCGCCAATGGTGTTTGGTGAAAGCCACGTTTCATGGGAAGAAGCCTATGATTGTTTCCGTCAAACAGCATTAGATGTACTTGATGCATAGAGCAAGGGTTATCCTCAAGTGTTGGTACAATATTAGGTTTATAATTTTTACCGTCTATAAATCATAAGGTTATTTATCATGTGCGAGTCCGGCCTTCGCACCATTAGTATTAGATGAAGCGATAGATATCGGTGCATTGTTCTCTGTGGGACCCGGTATGTTAAATTTTCAGAGAGGAAGGGATGTTGCTGATTGATACCTATAGATAGAATTCTTACTGAAACTGATGGCCCTTTTGCAAAAATAAGAGGGAGAGAGTTAATGCCTTGGGATGTTAATAATGCTGTTAAAACTCTTTCTAAAATTCTTAATAAAACAGAAGATAAGATGGGCAAAATTATGGAAGGTAATTTTATGGATCTGATTTACTAGAAGCGGCAGAACAGCGTTATATCCATTCATTTGTCACGGAATTGACAAGAAAAGGGCTGGTGGTTGAGGTGTTTCCCTGCACGATGATTATCAGCACTCAGGCCGAAAAATTGGTGGCGATGCTGCAATGGATTGTTGCATAGTTTTGTATAACAAACCATTGAACAGGACATTCAGCTCTATGGCTGCCAGTATCCCCGGTTCCAAGTTTCTCAGGTTGATGAACTTAAGATTGAACTGTAAGCATTGGAAGTCATCTTATCCATCAGAAGTGTTATCAGCAATTTGTAATTCCGCCGGTCTTTGAAAACAGCAGAATGCTCTGGGTGGATGTTTATGATTGTTTTCGGCAGACGGCATTGTCTTCTCTGAATAGATAATATCAATCAAACAGTTACGGCATATATCAAGACCTACCGCCAGTATTGGTGGTGGTAGGGCCGAAGATTGGGCTGCGAAGTCTTTGGTTGAAGTCGGGAAAACTCTGAATTTGGCAATTTGTTGCATGAATATTAATGACATAGCGACAAATAAACTCATATTTGTGTTTTTACGCATATAAGTGTAATCTGTGTTTAATACAGCTACAGAGGATCGTGTATATGTCACCGAATAAGATTAAGCAATACCGCACCCAGCTATCTATGACTCAGAGGCAGCTTGCTGAGCTTGCTCATACCAGTCAGCAGCAGATCCAACGTATTGAGACTGGTAAAATTGCTGCCAGCCTTGCTACAGCTCAGGCCATTTGCATCGCACTGGGAAAATCATTAAACGTAGTGTTTCCGGGAGCAGACAAAGCAGTGTCAGCATTTCGTAAGAAAGTTGAGCAGACAGGTCGTTATTCCGATGAAGACTTGTCTGGCGTGGCTGACAAGGGCATAGAGATGGATGGATGTGTCTGGACCCTGAAATTGTATTTGAGAGGCCACCAGGATTACCTTGTCTTGTCGATAAGTAATGCAGATAAGCGTCGAATGTATGCTTACCTACAAGAGAGTGGGCATGAGGATGTTGTGCAGTTTTTTGTGTTCGATTCTGATGAACATCGTATTGCTTTAAATATTAGCGAGATTGCTTTCCATCAGTTCTTATTTGATGGTCCAAGTAATGTTTACGTAAAAGAAGACACGGAATCAGAAGAATTGGATTACTCGAATGTAAGGATCACTTTCATTAATGATGGTCCGACAGCTTGCCTGAGTGTAGACCCTGACGAGCCAGAAGATGAAGAGTATGATGTTGGTCAGTTAGGGCATATCTTTTATATGTTCGAGAGTGGCCCCGCACCTAGTGAACGTTTTGTGATAACTGATATGGATGGTGAAGATGCATTCATTCGGGCAGGATCTGTTGCTATGTTGCAGGTGGTATTAAGTGTGTTAGAACCTGATGAGGAAGAAGAGTAATGCTAGGTTTGGGGTTATAGCACTGAGGGTATTTTCATCCCCAGCATGGCTCTTAAAAGCAGTGTTTTAATGTGTTGGTATAAAACCAACTCTTGCCAATATTCTTAATAAAAATCATTAAGTTAAATAATATGCTATAGGCATGGCCTACGGGCTGTTTGCCTATATCTAAGATATACCATTATGATATTTTGATATGTTTTGATCAAAGTAACATTTTACATTGAGGTGAATATGTCTGAAATAGCGGAGTCTGATATTAGTGCTTTTTTCAGTGAGATGAAAAAATATGCAATTTATGCATTGAAAATTATGCCTCTTTATGTAGTTTTATCTGTTTTCATCATTTGGGGGTATTTAGAGCATTTTTCTAGATTAGATTTATTCATGAGTTCTATGGATAATAAGCTAACTCTATTTTATATATTAATTTCCTTCTTTATTATATCAATATTAATATCAATGATTCTTATTTTTCCAAGTTTTATTCTGATATTATTCTCTTCTTTTGTTGATAAGAGTTATATAGGTAGTACAAGGAGAATACCATCAATAACATATATTAGTGCTATTTCTATGTTGGCTTCTTTTTTTATTTTTTCATCCGATGCATTTTTGGATTTTTTAAAGGAGTATGTTTATTTAGAAAAGGTATTTTTTTCTGCTGGGGAAACTTTTCGAATTCTTCTGAGTACATTCTCCGTGTCATTTTTAGCTACTATACTGTTTCCTAGAATAAAATCAGAATATGGATATTTTGATAAAAATATTGTTCGTGTTATTAAAATAATTGGTTCTGTTATTATAACTGCCTTAATTTGTTTGCTTTCTGCTACATTAATTACTTTTCCAGTATCACTCATTGTTATGAATATGAATGGTACTACTCTCTCTGGTTTTATATATGCTTTTTTATTTTTGTCATTATGTTCTTTTTTCTCATTATTTCCAGCTTTGATATATTATTCAAGAGTTTATCCAAAGAGTAAAAAATCGTCATTTGATATAAAAATATTGAAAGAAATTATTTTTGCTGTGGTTATTTCTGTTTTTTTTATTATTGTTTTCTGGCCTAATAGTCTTTTATTAATCGGGTCTAGTGCTTTTAGTGAAATAGGAATATTAGATAAACGAGCGCATTATTATAATGTTAATTCAGATAAATACTATAAAGATTTGTTTCCTAAATCCATATGGAATACATATTATTTTAAGGGAAGAAAGGATTTTTTCATCAAAGCAGTTAATGTTTTTTCTCTAAATGGAAGAAATCTCATTTGCCCGGTGTATATAGAAAACTTAAGAAAAAAAACATTAAAAGCAAGTTTTGATGAGTTTCCACCTAGAAATAATAATTATATTCTTAATTACTTTAAATCTATGACAAAAGGATGTGTAGTTATGGAGAGTAATGAATTTAAGCAATGGGATACAATTGTAGATGCTAACGGTAATTTTAAAGATAATTCTGTGTTGTAGAGTTTTTTCAAAGATATTACATAGTTTTTTTGATTATAATATTAATAGTATCCAAATGAATACGCGTCGGCAATATTATGATATTTTCAGTCAATGGGTTAAAGATGTTTGTTCGCTCAGTAGTCTGTTGATTACTGGCGAAAAGTAGTCCAGGTCAGGACTCAAGTGGGTGACGTGTGCTGTAAAAGAGGAAATCTTGAAGTTTCTTGGGTATATATCCATTTCAAGCAAAAGCTTGTTCAGACCAAGAAAGAATCACTCCCCTTTCAACCTTCTCATCAGAACCTCAAAAATAAATTGGTTCGCTAGACGCGTAATATTCGGATTTGACAGATACGCGTGTGAGTGCTTTTCAAAGGCACTCATACTTTTAATAACTGCATTTTCCACCGCATGAGGGAAATCACCATGCATGATTTGATCAACGCTGTTATTCAATAGTTGTGCCATAACTGATTCATTCTCAGAAACTTTAGTTGCGGCGCCGTAAAGCCAGGTTAGCTTATCGCCTTCGGTGGTTTCTGCACCAAACAAATCATTCATCTGCTCAAGAATGTGTGAAAGTAAGTCTTTCGGACGTTGAGAGGCGGAACCACCGACGCTTGTGATGCCTTTTAGATACCAAAATTAATTCTCCTGATAAGCCTGTTCAATAAGGATTTTGGCCTTATTGAGATTGTGTTCATTACGGACGAGCAACTCGACATCGCCGGTCCCCCAATGGCCGATATTGGTTACATCGCGGCTGAACCCTTCTTCGAGATTAATGTTGTTCGGATTGAGCTTAAGCCACATGCGAATGTGGGGATCGGTTATTGGGTAAACGGTGGCGCAGACAAAATTACGGATCCGGTGAAACGCGCTGTACAATTTAAGTTCTTTGTACTGAACTTCATCACCCAGTGAGATTACGTAGCTTTTTAGTTGTGTGTATAAATAAGTTTTTTCCTGAAAATGGCAGCTGGATTAGTTGTATATATTTTTTAATTAAAAAAAAGAATAGCTGTTTTTAGGCAGAACTAAGGTTGGTTTAATTATTGTTATGGTTGTTCTGACTTAATAATATAATTAATCTTAATTTTGATTGAGATTATTTTATAGTGGAATTATTTTATACAATTATATTTAAAATAAGAGTTTTATAGTGACCCTTATCACAATGTGAATCTTTGTAAAATAATGCTATGGAATTACATATTTCTATTTGATATATTGTTAATAACCAGTTAATTCATTTGTCGATATTGTTCGTGGTGATTGAAATATCACTGGGGAATATTATTTTATTTGATAGGTCGATAGTGCTATTTCAATTAATGAATAGAGATGATAGTTACTTTAAAATAAAATTTTATTTGTAGAGATAAAGGGGGAAGGCAATATGGAATTTATTAAAAATAGGTTTTGTCACTGGAATGGTGAGCATCTCGTTGTAGATACAATGGCTAGAAATCACAAAATGGTTAATAGTATGGGGACGGGAGAGGGATTAGTTTCGTTTGATGGCTTTGGCGCTGATCTAATTCGTTTCAGTAAAAATGAAGGGATGCAAAATCATACTCACTTAGGGCATCATATCTTATTTGTACTCGCAGGAACGGGTTATGTTATTTATGCCGGTGAAAAGCATGAAATAGAGCCTGGAGTTTGTTATTTTGTGAATGGGGAAATAGATCACGCGATTAAGGCAACCAGCGATTTGGTCATGGTTGTTGTTGGTAATAATCATTGCGCGGTTGATTCGCAAGATAGGACGACGCTGGTGCCATATAGAGATGGGACCCCAGAAGAATTAAAGGTTTAACTTGGGGTAAATTGAATGAAACATGAGCTAGTGCTTGGTGGATTGCGAGAATGCTGTGATATTCTGCCAGAGGTGGGTTATAAATTGCTTTAGGTAATAAAGATAAGTTAATTAATTGAAGGTAACTGGCAGAGAAGAATATCTAATATTATATTTATGAAGATAATTATAACTCAGGAAAAGTAATTGGAATGATAAAAGGATAATGTGAAATTTTCAATTAATATAATAATGGCATCTCATGTAGGGGAGCCGGTACTAGCCTATGAAACATTATATTTACTAGGAATGAAATAGGAAAATATATTAGAGGTAATGTTTTGCTGTAATAATAAAGGTGTAAGGTAACTATTTAGTATATTTCTGGAACCTGGTAATACCTATCGGATGACGCCGTCAGGCGGCTAAATTACCTTAAATTATCATTATACTGTTCGGGTTATTTTTCTTGCTGGATAAACTACCGGTTATTGTGTGATTCATAGACGTCATTGCAAGTATGCTGACAGCCAGTAACTTATTCAAATTACTGGCTGTAGGTTAACAAGGGTGTCAAAATCTGTTTTACTAATCCGTTGTAAACGTTCAACTTTGTCGTTGAGATCTTATGTCATTAGACAGCTTTTTCAGCCATTCTTTCAATATACATGCTCTTTGTTATTGCCAAGTACTGTATGCATCAGAAGCAAATCCAGTTTAGTATCCGGGAGAAGTTTTTCATCTTTTTTCAACTCACGGCGGGTAAATGAATCATCCAGCTCGCGGCGGATAAAGTCATGGATGTGTTTAAAACGTGGGCCATAATCTGTTTCGTCGGCGTTACGTTTGATAGCAAGTAGAGTCTGTATTTCTTGCATCAGAATTGCATCCTTAACTGTTTCTGCCAGCAGAACGTCGAAGCGCATTGGTGGTACGCCTTTACCGGCTTCTATCCAACGTACAGCCAGCAATGGGCGCAGTACATAAAGATATTTTTTCAGTCGTATTTTTTCGCCTTGCAGATAACCACGGAAGTTTTTCTTCGCCATTGACAGATAGTGATACCGCGCTTTGTTGTTGGAAAAGTAGTCCGGTAGTAGGGTGCGCAATGCTGTCATAAACTCTGCATCCTCATGGTAGACCACCGGTGAATCAGTCCATTCCATCAGTGTCGGGTTGGCTCGTTTCAGCAATCCCAGGGTTTTGCGCAGTTCCCAGCCACAAATATCCAGCGCGTCGTTGATCGGTATTTCGATCACATCCCTTGGTGGGTCAACGCGTAAGTACCATGATGGGGTATGAACATAGATAAAACGTACATCGTAATCACTGTTTGTCGAGGCAAATCCCCAACCGCGGCTACCGGATTCGCAGGCATAAAGTATTCGTATTTGCTGTTCCGTCTCAAGTTGCGCCAGTTTTTGGCATATGTGTTGTTTCATGGTGTCACTGACACCAAATTTTTCTTTCATAGTGATTATCCTTTTACGCAAACCACTTGACGCAGGGGGGGAACGATTTCTACCAGTGAAGACTGAGCGACCATTACCGCTTCAATGTCTTTGTAGGTCATCGGAATTTCGTCGATGACGTCGCTATCCTTACGGCATGTCAATAGGCTGCCAATGGCATTGCCTACGCCACGTGAACCGTTGTGTAGCATCACCCATATTCGGTCGGATTCATCCAGGCATAGTTCGATAAAGTGGTTACCAGTGCTTAGTGTGCCTAAATGTTGATGGTTATTGGTTTTCAGTAATTCTGGGTATTTATCGGTCAAGCGTTTAAAGCCTGCCTGCAATATGCTCCCGTGGTGATCGGTGGTTTCTGGCGGTTTTTGCCAGGAGCCTTTATCGTGGCCGGTATGGTTTACGATACGGCCGTGTGGCACGGCGATTTCAATAGCGTGGCGGATAGCATGCAATTTGCTGAATATAAAAGGCATTTTTGCTGTGTTCAGTCGTTGTTCACGAGCATCTGCTTCTACTGGTACGCCATGAGTCCACATTTTTACGGGTGCGCTGTTTGGTGCAGTCATCAATTCGTAATCGTTTGTTCTCACATTGTTCTCCTAGTTATTTACCCATTTTATCCATCACTGCTACTATAATTTAAAGTAAGTACTATTTTCCCCTTTTTAATCAATGCTTCTAAATTTACTTTCATATTAATTTCCTTATGAATCATTGAAAAATATTGTAAATCAGAATTTTACTCTACTATTAATATATTATTGCGCTTAATGAAAAATGCAATTATTTTATTGAATAATATTGAAATTGTGATGCCAATCTATATAAAAAGGTATGGTAAAAAATTATATGTGAATTTATTAATGATGTTTAAATTGTCTGTCGTTACGATTACAAACAAAATATAAAGTCACTAAGTGATGATACAATATTGTCGTTGAATGGTTATTTTATTTTCTATTAATAAAGATGTGAGTGAATATATAACTAATTACTGTGTGGAATGATGTTTTTGGTTTTTATCAAGCTATGTTTATTATCTCTTTGTAAGTTGATTTTTATTATGGTTAAATTGAGGTTATAAATTTAATTTAATGTTTTTATTAATTTTCTTAAATTTAATTTTCAATTATATCAATTTGTTAATTGTTTTTTGGTTGCGAGATGATTTTTTGTGAATAATATTTATATTATCTGTTGATGAAATTCAATGTTTAATATTATATAGTAGGTAATTTATGGGAAATTAATGGTTTATTATTGTTTAAATATATATTAAAATAATCACAAGTTATATTCTGTTTGTCACTGGTTATTTGTTTGGAATTACCATAAAAATAAAATACATCCTATTTATCATCATTTGTGTAATTATAAATTATCTTTTGATTATTCTTAATATTCATAGCCTTGTTGGTGTTTTTACAGGTTTATTATTAATTAAAGTATATAATTTAAAAAATTTGATAAATCGTTTTCATGGGTAAGAATAAACGAGTTTTATTTTTTTGATTGAATAAAAGTAATTTTCCCCTTTTCCTATATTGTACGGATAATTTCCGTACAATATGGATTGTTGGGCAATGTGGGTGTAGGTCAAGTTAGTTTCTTAGAAATTAACCTGACAGTGTCATGATTAACTTCCAGCATTAATACTCGCCAGTACATTTCCCGCTTGTTGATAAGAGCTTTCTTCCGCATGGATTGCGATTTTCCCGGAACGATGTGCCGTCAGTTGTGTTTCCATCTTCATGGCTTCCATCACAGCAATGACATCACCTTGTTTAACTTCATCACCTTCCTGTACATACCAAGATTGTAAAACGCCTGATATTGGGGCTGATACCTGATTAGCTGCTGCCATTGTGTCCTCAGCTTCATTATCTTTGTCCCTGGTGACAGCGTCTTGCCCGAGAGCAGATAGTGAAAGCCCTTTTAATAATTCGACAGGTAACCCCAGTTCGTGTCGGCGGCCATCGATTTCAATGAAAGTGCGTGTTACCTTTTCTTGATGCTGATTTTTCTGGCGCGGAGATATTTGCACATCGTTGATAAAGTCGGTTTCGATCCAACGTGTATGAATCTTGAATGTGTTATCAGAAGTAAAATCCGGATGTTCTATTACTGCCCGATGAAAAGGCAGTACCGATGCAACGCCTTCAATATTGAACTCCTGTAATGCACGCCGTGCTCTGGCAATAGCTTGTTGGCGTGTTGCTCCAGTGACGATCAACTTAGCCATCAGTGAATCGAAGGTTGCGGGAACGTTGGAGCCGGCCACAACCCCGGAATCTAATCTTATTCCAGGGCCGGAAGGCGGGGAAAATAAGGTCACTGTTCCCGGAGTAGGTAAAAATCCTTTACCTGCATCTTCCGCGTTAATGCGAAATTCAAAAGAGTGCCCTGATGGAACTGGCGTTGTTGTCAATGATAAAGGTTTACTTTCAGCAATCCTGAACTGTTCTATCACAATGTCAATACCTGTGGTTTCCTCGGTTACAGGATGTTCGACTTGCAAGCGAGTATTTACTTCCAAAAATGAAATAGTTCCGTCTGCACTGAGCAAAAACTCTACCGTACCAGCTCCGGTATAATGGGCTTCGGTACAAATATCCTGTGCTGCCTGATGAATACGCTGGCGCTGATTATCGGTCAGAAAAGGGGCTGGCGCCTCTTCCACCAACTTTTGATGGCGTCGTTGCAGTGAGCAATCACGAGTGCCAAGTACCACTACATTGCCGTGTTTATCAGCCAGGATTTGCGCTTCAATATGACGAGGTTTATCCAGAAACTGTTCAACGAAGCATTCTCCACGTCCAAAGGCTGCGGTTGCTTCACGAACGGCTGAATTATAGAGTTCGGTGACCTCATCCAGATGCCACGCGACTTTCATGCCACGTCCACCACCTCCATAGGCCGCTTTGATTGCAATTGGCAGACCATGTTGTTCAGCAAATGTCAGCGCTTCCTCTGCGTTTTTCACCGGTTCTTTTGTCCCTGAAACCAGTGGTGCGCCTACGCGTTGGGCAATTTTACGCGCTTTGACTTTGTCCCCCAGAATATCAATTGCTTCTGGCTCCGGGCCAATCCAGATTAACCCGGCATCAATGACTGCGCGGGCGAATTCTGCCCGTTCGGACAGGAATCCATAACCTGGATGTACCATGCTGGCACCTGAACGTTTAGCAATATCCAGCAGGCGGGGAATATTAAGATAAGTGTCAGCGGGGCTGTTTCCTCCCAGACCATAAGCTTCATCAGCCAGTTGTACATGTTGCGCATTGATATCGGAATCAGCGTAAACGGCAATGGAGTGTAAGCCATAATCCCGGCAGGCTCGGATAATACGGACGGCAATTTCACCGCGGTTAGCGATCAAAACTTTTTTCATGTGGTTTTCTTTATTATTCAAAGTTATTGCAGTACTCATAAGCAGCAATCACTCCCTTTTATTTCTTGAAATTCACTGATTGGGTTGAAGTGGATACGGGCATTGACAGGAATTTGTCCGGCCAGATCAAGATGGTAACTGGCAACCGAACCAATGACGGGATAGCCGCCGGTCAAAGGGTGATCCGCCAAAAACAGAACCGGTTGCCCACTGGCGGGAACTTGAATGGCGCCAGCGGAAGTTCCCTCGCTGGGTAACTCTTCATGGTTAAAACGCGATAACGGTGTGTCTCCATTCAGGCGAATACCTACCCGGTTGGATTGTGGTGTGACCAGCCAGAGCTGGCTTTGTAACAAGGATAGCGCTTCTGCGGTGAACCAGTCGGTACGTGGCCCCAGAATAATATCCAGTGTGACGATATCATCAGCGGCAGGCATATTGAAGGCCGGGCTTTCGTCCATTGATACAGCGGAACCCCGCGTGACAGTAAGAATATCCAGAATATCTCCTGTAGCGATGGGCTTGGGGCCGATGTGCGCTAGCGTATCGTAAGATAGGCTGGAGAGAATCGGTTTATTGGCAAAACCGCCACGGACTGCCAAATAACAACGGACTCCTGCTCTGGGTGTGCCCAGCGTTACTTTATCACCATCACTCAGATCAACCGGTTGGTAGCCATCAACCTGAAATCTCCGGCCAGATGCCGTTTGGACCGTGATTGGGCAGCTCGCTCCTGTGACAGTAATAATGACGTTGCCATGAGAGATGAAGCTTAATCCGCCTTCTGCAATTTCCAGACAGGCGTTATCCGAAGGATTGCCGACGATACGATTTGCACTTCGCAGCGCTGTTTTATCCAGTGCGCCAGCAGTGGAAATGCCTAAACCCGCTTGACCTGAACGCCCTAAATCCTGAAAAAGTGTTTGTATCCCGGTTGATAAGATTTCCAGTGATGAATGTTTATTAACCTGTGAAGATATGTCGTCTTCTGTGTGAGCAACAGGATTTTTCGGTTGGGTAACGGCTATTGTTACGCCTTTGCCTTTATCTCTGAAACGTACTCGAAAACCCGGTTGCAACAGGGCAGGGGGATAACGCGAGAGATCCCACATGCGTTCTGGTGTGGCGCCGATGATTTGCCACCCTCCCGGACTGGCTTGTGGGTATATTCCACTGAATTCTCCTGCCAGCCCTACCGATCCCGCTGGGATGCGGGCTCTTGGCGTCATTCGGCGAGGAACACGTAAAAGATCAGAGTCTGCCACTAAATAAGCAAATCCAGGGGCGAATCCGGTAAAAGCAACCGTGTATTCACTTTCTGTATGTTGTTTGATGACTGCCTGTGTGGTGATACCAAGGATTTTAGCCACTTCAACCAGATCTTCACCATTGTAATGCACTGGGATTTCAACGAGTTTCCCGGTTGTTTTATTCCGTGTATTCAGGCTGCTGCCACTGATTTTCTTGGTAAGTTTGACTGCGGAAACGACACTGGGCCGAAATCGAATCAGAAGTGTTCTGGCCGCTGGAATAATTTCTTCTATGCCTGGAATTGGGCTGGCGTTAAGTGAATCAAATAACGCCAGGGTTTCATCCAGATCGCAAAGTTCGACAATAATGGCATTCAAATTAACAGGTAAAAAACGCACTAGGCACTCCTGAGCATGATAAGCGGCATATGTAAGAAGGCGCGTGATGCTAATGATTACTTACTGGTTTGAATAAAGGACTGTACGGTGATCCCGGCTTGTTGCAGGGTTATTTTCACCTGACGCGCCATTTCCACCGCACCGGGGCTGTCGCCATGAACACAAATGGAGTCCGCCTGAATGCGTGTAAAACTGCCATCAATCGCATCAATGCCCCCTTCAGTGACCAATTGCAACATACGTCGGGCGATCTCGTTGGTATCATGCAGTACCGCTCCTTTTTCCCGCCGGGAAACCAGCGTGCCTTGTGGCGTGTAAGCTCTGTCGGCAAAGGCTTCGGCAACGGTACGTAAGCCTTTTTCCTTCGCCAAATCCAACATTCTTGAACCGGCTAATCCAACCAGCGCTAAGTTGTCATCCACTTCACGAATTGCTGTAATAACGGCAAGGGCCTGGTGTTCATCGTTGGCAATGGTGTTATACAGCGCGCCGTGCGGTTTAACGTAACTCACGGTAGTTCCTGCTGCTGTTGCCAGACCTTTCAGCGCGCCAATCTGGTAAATAACATCAGCGATCAGTTCATTGCTGGAAATGTCCATATTGCGGCGACCAAATCCAACAAGATCGGGGTAGGAGACATGGGCGCCAATAACTACCTGATTTTCATGGGCAGCTTTCAGGGTTTGAAGAATCCCGGCAGGATCACCAGCATGAAATCCACACGCCACATTGGCACTAGTGACAATGCTCAGCATGGCATTATCGTCACCCATTTTCCACTGACCAAAACCTTCGCCAAGATCACTGTTTAAATCGATAAATTTCATGAAATTGCCCTCGATAAAATGATATTCAAAAATGCAGTGAGAAACTCGGGATGTTTACCTGCGCGGTAATCAGAACTGTTTTCATGTGATCCCCTTATAAAAGCATCAAAAAATAGAGAAGAAAAACGTTGGCAATCAACAGCGCCGTTCCGGTGGGGATTTGTGCTTTAATGACCGCATTACGATTTGGCAGTTCCAGCAGTGCGGCGGGAACGATATTGAAATTTGCGGCCATTGGGGTCATCAATGTACCGCAATAGCCTGAGAACATGCCGATGGCTGCCATAACCGCCGGATTACCGCCGTGTTGCAGTACCAGAATTGGAATACCGATCCCGGCGGTAACAATCGGGAAGGCGGCGAAAGCGTTGCCCATCACCATTGTCAGTAGCGCCATGCCGATCACGTATGTCGTGACGGCGATAAATCTGTTATCGACTGCCAGGTAGTTTTCAGTCAGGTGAGAAATGGCGGTACCTACGCCCGCTACGGTAAATAAGAGTCCCAGCGTAGCTAATATCTGTGGCAGGATAAACGCCCAGCCGATAGCATCCAGTAAGCGGCGTGCTTCTTGGGTTGATTGAGTGATGCTTTCACTTGTCATTTTCAACGCAATGCCGTATCCGGTTAAACAACCTACTGTCATGGAAAACAGTGTCACCAGCGTGGAATGGTTGCCGGTACCGAATAATGCCTGTTGTAGTCCAGGAACATGGTTAAATAATAGCACTCCCATCACAGTGACAATAGGAATCGCCAGTGCGGGAAGGAAAATACGATGGCCCAGGCGAGAGGCGCTTTCTTGTCGTTGCTGAGGTGTGCGCTGATGATAGCTGCCGAGTCGCACGCCACCAAGACCGGCTATCAGCGCCATCAACACGACGATCAGCCCCACACTGATATTCAGCATTTTTTGTGCCTTAGCTTCGCTGCCTGCCCACAACTCCATCAGACGGTAAGTCCAGTCACCAACCAGAAACACGACTCCGTATAGCGCCCAGAATAAGCTGGTGGTCAGGCGGCGGGGGTTGGTGTGATCACGCCAGGACATTGCTGCTACGGCCAACAGGATCACGCCAGCCAGCCAGTAAAGATACTGTTGTTGAAACATTATCTTGTCTTCCTTTTATTTTGGTCCATGCCATTCAGGGCTGCCAGCTCAGTCGCGATGTGGTGGTCAAGGCGGGATAAACGGAAAGCATGGATCAGGAAGGCGCAGATGGCGGTAGGGATCCCCCACATGGCGATATGCAGTGGCTCTGTTTGGATGCCGCCGGACTCCAGCATAAAGTTATGCATAAAGATGATTGCCCCAAAGGCGACAAAGATATCTTCACCGAAGAAAAGGCCAACATTGTCGGTGGCTGCTGACATAGCACGCAGACGATAGCGCACATCGTCAGGCAGATCATGGTGGCGGTTTTCCGTCGCGCCTTCCACCATCGGGGCCAGCAATGGACGCACCATTTGCGGATGTCCACCTAGGCTGGTCAGACCGAGAGCCGCTGTTACCTCACGAATGAATAGATAGACAATCAGCAGACGTCCGGCGGTCGCTGTTTTGATATTCCTAATCCAAGTCTGAGCTTGCTCTTTTAAACCGTGTCGCTCCAAAAGGCCAATAGTTGCCAGTGGTAGTAGTAGGATCAATGGCAGATTTCGGGTATTAAGGAAGCCGGAACCTAATTTTTCCAGAATATTCGTGATTGGCATATGTGCCGCCAGTCCCGTGATGATTCCGGCGACAATGACGACCAATACGGGGTTAAACTTCAGTAAAAAGCCGACTACAATGACCGCGATGCCAATCAACGGCCATAGATTCACTATTTGTTGCATGTTGTGTTACCTCTGTACATAAAAATACCTGTTGTGCCGTTATAGGTTGCATTCTTGCGTAGTAGAGAAGTTATACCGTGACTAACACCTTCCTTTGGAACGGTCGGCGTCTGCCAGTAGTGCTATTCCTAGGGGAACAAGCGTAAGAAGTGCAGTCTTGCTGAACATACTTTTTGTCAAAGAAAAGTCAAGACATCGCAGTCTGCTCGGCTTTTTGCTTAATATTCCTTCAATATAAAATAAAGTATGTTACCATTCGCCGATGAAGAGAAAAAATACATCAACACCACATGATGCTGTTTTTAAACAGTTTTTAAGTCATATTGATACTGCCAGAGACTTTCTGGAGATACATTTGCCTGCTAAATTACGGGCAGTTTGTGATCTGGATACATTGCGGTTGGAATCAGGATCGTTTATTGAAGACAATCTGCGTGCGCATTATTCCGACATTTTGTATTCATTGAAAACGGCGCGGGGTGAAGGTTATGTGTATTGCGTGATCGAACACCAGAGTTCCCCGGACAAAATGATGGCATTCCGGCTGATGCGCTACGGTATTTCAGCCATGCAACGGCATTTGGAGCAGGGACATGAAAAATTACCGCTGGTCATTCCGGTGTTGTTCTATCACGGGAAAATACAGCCGTATCCCTGGAGTACCAATTGGCTCGACTGCTTCGATGATCCGGCCCTGGCGAAGGAAATCTATTCCAGTTCCTTCCCGCTGGTCGATGTGACGGTCATTCCTGATGATGAGATCCTGACGCACAAACGGGTCGCGTTACTGGAAATGGTGCAAAAGCATATCCGGCAGCGAGATATGGCGGAGTTGCTGCAAGAGTTGGTCATACTGCTGACGTATGATTATTATACGGATGAACAGTTAAAAAGCGTGCTAAACTACTTATTACAGGCGGGAGATACCGCCGATCCAGAGGGTTTTATCCGGCGACTGGCAGAACAGTCCCCGAGGTATGAGGAGGTACTGATGACAATAGCGCAAAGATTGGAACATAAAGCACGCCAGGAAGGGCGTCAGGAAGGGCGTCAGGAGGGGCATCAGGAGGGACGTCAGGAGGGGCGCCAAGAGGCAACTTTAAAAATTGCTCATGCATTGCTGAACAGCGGAATCGATCGTGAAACGGTGATGAAAACCACCGGGTTGAGCGAGAACGAGCTTGAGCAAATACGCCACTAACTCGCGCTGAGAGTGTTTAATCAGCATTCAACGATCCGTGTTAAAAGAGGATCTTACGGCGACTGGCAGAACAGTCCCCGAGGTATGAGGAGGTACTGATGACAATAGCGCAAAGATTGGAACATAAAAATGCTTGAGTCAATGCACGAAACGTATAGCAGCACATTTATATTCTAAGTGATAAGAACGAGTCTGAATTTACGTGCTTCTGAAATCTCTGTTCTTACAGTAGAGCTGAGGTTAGTTAAGTTGACTGAGTAACCTTCAGTATATTGGTTTGGGAACCCCTTAATCATAAAAATATTAAGGGATTCGTATGTAATTTATTGATTATCTGAACAAGTTCCCTTCAATGCCTTGGCATGATATGCGATATGCTCGCCGATAAAACTAGCGACAAAATAGTAGCTATGATCATAGCCGGTGCGCAGGTTCAGCGTGTAGGAATGCCCAGTGCTTTCGCACACATTTTTTAGCAGCTCAGGGCGTAGCTGTTCTTGCAGAAACGGGTCATCAGTACCGATATCAATTAACATATGCAATGGCTTGGCGCTATTGCTCAGCAGCTCGATTGCATCATAGGCTTTCCATGTGTCACGAACTTCGCCCAGATAAGCGCGAAAAGCTTTTTCTCCCCAGGGAACCTGAGAGGGGGCAACAATCGGTGAAAAGGCTGATATGCTGTGGTAACGATCTGGATTGCGTAGCGCGATCATCAGTGCGCCATGACCGCCCATAGAATGACCACTAATGGCCCGGGAGGCTGTTACCGGGAAGTGTGCTTCGATCAGTGTCGGTAGCTCTGATACCACATAATCGTACATGTGATAGTGAGGCACCCAAGGTTCCTGTGTTGCGTTGAGGTAAAAACCGGCGCCCTGACCTAAATCATAAGCGTTGTCATCTGCAACGCTCTCACCGCGAGGGCTGGTATCTGGGGCGACAAGGATAATACCCTGTTCGGCAGCGTAGCGTTGAGCCCCTGCTTTAGTGATGAAATTCTGTTCATTGCATGTTAAGCCTGAGAGCCAGTACAGTACCGGTAATTTCTGATGTTCAGCCTGAGGAGGAAGGTAAACAGCAAAATTCATGGCACAGCCAAGTACGGCCGATTCGTGCTGATAAACATCCTGCCATCCCCCAAAACAAGCGTGGCGTTCAATCCTTTCCATTCTTTTTCCTCTCTGTAAAACTTACAGGTTCACTCATTTCACGGTAAACCCGGCCATCGTTTACTGTTTTGTTAAAAACCGTCTGTCACAGCACGGTTTTTAACTCCTGCAAAACAGCTTAGTAATGGATGACTGTGCGAATGGATTTTCCTTCATTCATCAGTTCGAATGCTTCATTGATGCGCTCGAGCGGTAAGGTGTGAGTAACAAAAGGCTTTAACTCAATTTTACCTTTCATTGCCTCTTCCACCATTTTAGGCAACTGACTGCGGCCTTTAACACCACCAAAGGCTGTGCCTCGCCATGAACGACCAGTGACCAGTTGGAATGGCCGGGTTGAGATTTCCTGTCCTGCGCCCGCCACACCAATAATCACTGATTGTCCCCAGCCACGGTGTGCACTTTCAAGCGCGGCACGCATAACATTAACATTACCAATACACTCGAAAGTATGATCTACGCCCCAGTCCGTCATCTCGATAATGACCTGCTGAATAGGCTTATCGTAATCATTCGGGTTCAGGCAGTCGGTTGCCCCAAACTGTCTGGCCAGTTCGAATTTTGCCGGATTTGTATCGATGGCGATGATCCTGCCCGCTTTTGCCTGACGGGCTCCCTGGAGCACGGCAAGGCCAATGCCGCCGAGCCCAAAGACAGCGACAGAGTCGCCAGGTTGCACTTTTGCGGTATTGTGCACTGCGCCAATGCCGGTTGTGACACCGCAGCCCAGCAAACATACCTCTTGATGGTTTGCTTCCGGGTTGATTTTTGCCAGTGATACTTCGGCTACGACTGTGTACTCGCTGAATGTAGAGCATCCCATGTAATGGTAAATAGGCTGCCCTTGGTAGGAAAACCGGGTTGTGCCATCCGGCATGACACCTTTTCCTTGAGTTGCCCGTACGGCCACACACAGATTGGTTTTTCCTGATTTGCAGAACGGGCATTCTCCGCATTCTGCGGTATAAAGGGGGATAACGTGGTCGCCGGGTTTGACGCTGGTGACGCCTTCACCAACTTCAACGACTACACCTGCGCCTTCATGCCCGAGCACAGCAGGAAAAATGCCCTCCGGATCATCCCCTGATAGGGTGAAGGCATCGGTATGACACACACCGGTATGGCTGATTTTGACCAGCACTTCGCCGGCCTGGGGTGGGGCAACATCGATTTCAACGATTTCAAGGGGGCGGCCCGGCCCGAATGCAACAGCGGCTCGTGATTTCATATTTCTCCTTATTGGATAACCGCTCTAGGATTTACCGTAGGCAGAAAAAGTAAAGCTTTAGCCTATAAGGCCCTGCTTTTGCAGGGCCTGCATGTACTACTGTATAACATCGATCAAGCCAAGATCATTATTTAATGTTGTACCACTGATCATATAGTTGGCAATCGCTTGACTCCCTTTTTTGTATGAAAAAACCTGATGAGCTTCATTATCACGCCCCCATACTACAAATACATGCATATAAACCATCGCCCCATCAGGAACCCCAAGATCACCTGGATCAATAGTCTTTGTTACTCCAAGAGTAATATCATCACCTTGCTTACTGAGAAATTTTTCACTGTTGGCATCAATATAACTAAATTGGATTCTAGCAACAAATCCGCCTGAGTTTTTAAGGCTCATTTGTCCAATTTTTTGATATTCCATAATAATTTCCTCTTCAGAAAAATACTAATGATATTTAGATGTTTAACTAAACAAATTGTTCAAGATTTAAAAATAAATCTTAGTAGATGAAAATAAATAACACCTTAAAACAATCAGAGAAAATGAATGTTATGTGTGTTCTCGGAGTGACATAATTATCTTATATTGTTTTGATTGAAAATAATTTCAATTGGTAGATTCATACAATTAGTCTTTATTATTATCCATGATTTCTTTAAGTGCAATAAAGTGTTCGATTAATATATTTTTTTCATTAGGTTTAACTGAAATAGCGATTGATTGTGGTAAGACAGGAAACTGACCATTGATACAATGTTGTGGGGCAACTGATCTGACAACGGTTTCTTCAGAATTATGTGCGAATAGAATAAAAAGCATTTTTACCGGAGACATTCCTAAGGCCATATTTTCATTAACCTGATGTATATTAAATAAATACTTCCTTGTTAATTCATTAATATCATGCTCCTTTATTGTTTTTGCATCTTTATATTTTGCATCAAGTATTATAATTAGTGGATTTTTCCAGCTTTTTGAGTTTACTTTCATGATAAAATCAGGGTGAAAATGGTGTTTTCCATATTTATTAGAATCCGTATTGTTACTTGTATCAACAAGATCACCTTTTTTACTATGGGCGTTTAAAGGGAAAATTTTTGCTTCGTAAAATAATTCAATGTCATATTTTTCATTTTTAAATAAGAAATAATTATTAATTTCATTTTCTGGTCTTTTTATTGTGACGCCGCCGAAAGGTAACTCTTCCGCATGAAGTCTATAACTTTGTTCAATTAGCTGAACTTTATAACTTTCTTGAATAATTTCATGTAATAAAATCAATACAGTAGTTTCATAAATTGCTGAGAGGTTTTTTAATCCAGAAAAAAGTTCTTTGCCAATAAAAGAAGATGTTGGTGCATGGTGGTACTGCTCAATAAGATAAAAGGTTTTTCTGTAATGGTTATGTTTAGCAACATAAGGTGTGACTTTAGGAACGATACCTATTGGTGCTGTTGAAGGTATTTTTTTATTAAACAATAATCTTGTTTTTTCTAAAGTGCTAATTAGGTTTTCAATTTTTTTGTATTTATTTTTTAAGGCTAAATATGTATATTTTGACATTGTGTGGTTAAATTGGATAAATTCATTTTTTTCTAAAGATTGGATTTTATCTTTAGGAGAAGTCAGTGATTCTTTAAGCATTATCAGGAAGAGATTAGCTTGTTTTAGAAAAGCGTGGATGACTTTGTTTTCGTAAGTATTCGTATTTTCTTTTAGTGTCTCTTTAGGAAGTTCATTGAAAGAATATCCTCTATTATTATAGAAGATGTTGGCGTCTTCATTATTCGCAGGAGATAACTGGTCAAGATTGTATAACGCCCACATAATTGAATCTGGTCCGGTTGGTTGCCCTTGCTTTGAAAGAATTAATTTAGGTTCTAAAGTGTGCTTATGTTCTATAATAAATAACGGAAAATGTTGCGTCAAATAGTTAACTGTTTCTTTTATTATTTCTAATTTATTGAGATTAAAAATATTATCTTCATTGAATGAGGTGGTTTTCCTGCTTTTTGAAAAACAAATGGAAACAATATCCTCTAAATTTTCGGTTAAATATTCTAACATAATGTTTGCTAAGGCGACATTTTCTCGTCTTGCCAGAATATCAAAGGTAACACTATATATAGGATCATATTGGTTTTCTAAATAAAGATAAACTTGGATTTCCCCAAAGAAATTATAAAAATACCTTGAACGATGTGAGCTCAATGGTTCTATTGACGTATATATTTTGTTGCTATTTTCATAGTGAGAAAAAATTAACTCTAGAGACGTATCTCCTATGATTATTATAGGAGTGCTATTTTTCTCAATATCATCTTCCGATAAAGAAACTTGAAACAGAATATGATCTAATTCTGTAATTTGATATTTGTTGTTGATTCTGAGATCAACAACGTTTCCATCAGAAATTGAATTGATAAACATTTCCCAACGGATCATATATTAGCCCCATAACAAAACATATTTTGGTTTCCGATGCTAATAATTCTTCTCAGCAGTTTATGTGAGCGTTCCATTTCGTCAGGTAAATTATCTAACAAGGTATTTAACCGATTACCAAAATTCTGTCCATAGCCATTTAAAAGAGGTAATATATGTTGAACTACAGCGTAATCTAATGCTTTGTATTTACTTTCGATATACATCATTGGGCCAGCCACATTATGGTATGAGCGAATAGCTTTTATTTTTCGATATGAAACAATAATGGGAGTTCCGAATTCTGGATTATCATCACGCAAAGTTTCGATGATTAATTGCAGAATTCGCTCAATATCTGGTGTCATTTCTAAAGATCTTGGAAGGAAAATATCAATGAATCTATTTCCAGTAATTGGAGAAATGCTTAAATCTTTATGGATATCTGATTTTACTACACTCAAATCATAGTCTTGTTCAAAATCATCAAAATTGATTATAGCAGCCCTGTCTAACAACCTGGGAGTAAGGGATTGAACAGATTCGTCCTGATTGATAGTGCCTAAAAAACGTAAATAGGTGGGTACCTGAAAATGTTGCTCCTCGGGATTACCGGTTAAAATTATTCGTTTAGACTCAGGATCGGCCATTTCAAGGAATGGGCTGAAGTAGTGTTCCGGTTGTGAAAGGTTAAATTCATCAAGTAAAACAATAGCTGGGGCGGCTGATTCAATTTTTTCTTTCATTTCGTAATGAAGATGTCTAATTAAATCAAACAACCCAGTAGCAGAAGGGATAAATGATTGGGATAAAGCATTATAGAAACCTAATACATCTCTTGATGAAGTCCAACCTCGTGCAACAGGAATATTTAATAAGCGATTTTGTAGCCCCAGGCTGGCTGCGAGTATTTTTGCCAGCGATGTTTTCCCCGTTCCAGGTAATCCGCTAAATAATGTAAACTGACATTGTGCTATCGTTGTCAGAATATTCGCAACGGTATAATAATCTGTTTTACGGCCTCGATTATTTAAAGCATCAAGGACGCTATTGATTAGATTTTCACGGGTATCTTCATCACTTTCAGTTGCTGAGATTTCTCTTGTTATGACATTATAATCTAATGAGCTAAATACTGCTTTTGGCTTTAAACCACATAAAGCATCTACATCGGGTTTAAGCTGAACTAACCTGCTGGTTAATACTTCATTACTTTCTCTCAGTTTTTTCGCAACATCCTCAACCTGTTCTTCCATCTGCCTTTTTCTGTCTCTATATCTGTCGCGTTCACGCTCCAGATCATCTATTTCATTTTTTAAGTCTTCGATTTTTTTAAAACGACTATGTTTTTCTTCTAAAACTTTCACTTCTGCGGTTAGAGTATCTAATTCTTTACGCCGGGAAGATAGTTTCTGTTCAATCTTATTTCTTTCTTCTGCCGTAATGGTGATTGTTGATATTTGACCACCATTGAATTGAAACAGCTCTCTTGTTCGCAGCATTTTGCGGATATCCGCTTTTATTTGCTCTTTTTTATTGACTAATTCATTAAATGCTTGCTGCTGATTTAATTTATCTTCTTGTAATTTCTTTAAAAAAGATTGTTTCTCTTCCCGAAAATATTCTTCTTTATTTTCGTCGATATATTTTTTTAAAATTTCTCTTCCTTTATCAATTGAAAGAAAACTATCCATCAAATCTTTCCGGGTATTATCCCAATTTTCTGCCATTTCTAAACTTTGAAATAGCCTATTAAATCTCTCAGGGAAAGTTCTGAATTCTTGTGAGGAAGTATAGCACTTACGAATTTGTGCTATTGTTCCTTTGTTGAAACTTCTTATCTCAGAGTTTTGTGCAATTCTATTCCCGTAGGTCGAAATGATTTGATCGTTAGTTATATAATCGATGGTATCATCTATGTTTTCAAATATTCTTTTTATATTGCATAGAAAAGTCATATGTGAATGATTATTTTGTGATAAATATGCGATACATTTCTGGATGCCTATTTTTCCAATATGAAATTGCTGGATTTTATTTAATGGCGTACTTATGGGTTTTAAATGTAAAATATGTTGGTTTGTTGCTGGGTCTATTTCATCAATATAATCGAAAGGCCCATAGATATAGCTGTCATTTTGGATTAGGATTGTTTTTGTTACGGGTTTTTCTGTTAAAAGAATAGCTGCTTCGTTAACATCAGGAAATGGAAGATCGTAAACTTGGCAGGCTAAAAGCCCTTTGATCTCTTCGCAAAAGTTTGCTCTGGTGATATATTGGCAGTTCCCTTCTTTTTTCTCAAAGTTTGTTGGAACGCATGTTGCTGCAAAAAGTGAGGAACTATACTTTTCACGTAATTCGCTATACCCTGAAGTCACGAAAACTTGTTCAGTTTCACAAAATAAACTTTCTTTATTAATTGGTACAATTTCACCATTATTCAAAATCTCAAAATACACTCTGAGTTTCCCTAGCTGATCTTCTCTTTCGTAGGAATATCCTTTTTCTATAGTGCATAGTACTTTTCTTTCGTTTGTTTGCATCTTGTCTCTCGTTGGCCTAAGTATATGTCTGAAAATGAATCATAACATATCGTAAAATATATTCACCTATGATTTAATTTAATCTGAATTGATTTATTGAGTTCTTAGTTTATCTATTGAAAATATCTAACTACAATCGATAAAATGAATGCCTATATTATTCATTGAAGTATAAAATGGAATAATTAGGCATTCATTTTACAAGAAAGTATCAATACATTTCAGGACTGGAAATGTTTCTTAATCACCGCACAGATTATTACTTGCCATAATTCCACCGTCCGGTGAGGTATAGCCGAGGCAACCGAGAATGGTGTCATATAGCTCAACATGGCGATAGATATTACCTGTTTTGGCCCGTGTTCTGAGGTTTTCAAAAGCCTGAGCATTATTTGGGGCATCCAGGAATTTATCTGACGCCCAAACTATCAATGGCACACGGAATTGTTCCGGAGGCGCTATATGACGTGGTGTGCCGTGCAGATGGTAATCATCGTCGATCGATTCACCGTGGTCTGAGGTGTAAAATACCAGCGCTTTTTTATCCTGTACCTGGTCAATGACGTTTTTAATAAAGTAATCGGTGTATAAAATGCTGTTATCAAATGCGTTGATAAGCTGTTCTTTGCTACAGTCATCATCGACGTTCATGCATTCCGGCTGATATTTAGCAAAGCTGCGCGGATAACGTTGTGAATATAGATAGTGAGAGCCTTTAGTATGCAAGATGACCAGATGTTTGCCGTTTGGATGATGTTCCAGTGATTCTTTTAATTCATTAATTAACATCATATCGTCAACAGGCTTGCCATCGTTGCGGCTCTCAGAGGCGATCAGTTCACGGAAAGCAAAATTGTCCACTTCGGTCTTGTTATAAAACCAAACTTCACTTTGCATTGAGAAAAGTTCTGAGCTGAATCCCAATTTATGCATAACTGAGAATATGTTTTGTTCTTTTAGTGTGCGCTGGTCGTTATTTTTGGTGCCCCCTTCGCGTACAAACATACAGCGCAGGGAAAGTTTGGTGGCAGTGTCGCAGGATTCACCACGAAATTCGATCAGGTTCGGTTCTTTGCTCAGAAGTGGGGTTGTATCGCGCTCATATCCCAATATTCCCATATGATCCCAACGCGCAGTTTCACCAATGATAAATATCACGTAGGTATCATTAATGTCTTGTGGAGCGACATAAGTGAACTTTTGTGTCGGATCAAACAGTTCATTCTGATTCAGATATTCATCTGTCGCAGTCGTAATATATAACCCTAGCGCAGTTAGCCAGTTAGAAGGTAAGTAAGAGTGCGCAATCACACCGCCATAGCTTGGCATATCGATATTATTGAGCGCGTCGTTAGTTTTTTGCTGAGTGTTCACCCAGTCCAGCGGAACCCATACCAGTAATGCAGCCATTAGCATGACTGCCAGTGATTTTATTCGCTGGCCGGGCGTTCGCAGTTGTTCAAGCAGAGTATTGCGTAAATTACCCGACCAGATAAGCAGTAGTGGCAAGATACTGAGCAAAATTAGCCAGATGATAAAGTTGTAACCAACAACTTCAACGGATAAATCAATATCTGTAGTCAAGACTGAAGCAATAATGCCGTAGCCAATAACGACATTAAAGAAGGTCATGTAATAGCTGGCGGCAACCGAGAAAAGAACTAATAAGCTGGTAGTAATACGGTAAAACCAGCGTCCGCCTAAAGAAAGAAGACGTAACAGAAAAAAGGTAAATAGGACAATGGTAAAAGCTTTAATGCTGCCGGTAACCAACTTAGAAGTGTGAATGCCAACATGAGTCTCTTCAAAATGACGATAAAAAACCGATAGATTGAGAAAAATGCCGATATAGATCGCCAGTAATAGAGCTTGTATGGGATGTGGCAGAGATTTTATTTTTTTCATTAGCTTAGGGAAACCTTGGTAAACTTAGTTTGAAAAATGAGGCAAACTTGTAGATCATTCATTACTTAGCAAATATTTGTGGTTATTTACAATTCTGGCTCCTTTATTTTTTCTATCAGCCAATTACCAGCACATTTGTACATAAAAGTATCTTGAATTGCTGTAGTTATTTTTTGCAGATTATTCTGACAAACGACAGTAAAAGCTATTAGTATTGAGACAATGATCACTTGGATTGATAACTATTTGCAGAGAAATATCAATGTTACATGTACTGACATGGCCTGATCTGTTTATTTGTATTTTTGCTGTTTTTTTTGCTTACTTGGTTTTCGGTATGGCTGGGTTTGGTTCTGCACTTATTGCCAGCCCGATTCTGGCGCTTTATATCCCTGTAGTGAAAATTGTTCCTCTACTTGCGTTGATAGATTTAACCGCCGCAGTCATTAATGTTGCCAGAGATGGTAGAAGAGCCGAGTTTAGTGAGCTCAGGTTAATTGTTCCGTTAATGATTATCGGTAGCTTGATTGGTGCAGTCATTTTATTGATGGCCCGACCCGATGTTTTGGTTCTGGTATTAGGATTATTTGTTGTTTTCTATTCACTTTATTCATTATTTTCGGGTAAAGCCTATCGTCAATTCCCGCTTAAAGCGGCGATTCCGTTTGGTTTGGTAGGCGGTGTTTTCAGTGCATTATTTGGTAGTGGTGGTTTTCTTTATGCCATCTATTTGACCGGTCGGATACCCGATAAGGAAGCTTTCCGGATTACTCAGACGACTTTCATGGGCTTCAGTACCCTGACAAGAGTGATTATTTTTGTTGTCCTGGGTATTTATCTGGATAGTTCATTCTTGTTATTAATATTGGTATTTATCCCAGCGATGTTATTGGGAATTTATTTAGGCCGCCAGGTGACACTGAAAATTTCCAGAGAGGCATTCCTGAGGTTTATCAATATCATTGTGCTGGTTTCAGGGTTAATGCTGATATATCGTTATATATTTACTCTTTGAAATAGTAACTGATAAAAATTTATTTGTTTCGTATAATATCATTAAATTGTTATTTTCGATTCATTTCGCATTTATTTTCTCTGTCTTTTGTTCGCCAAATAGCTCGCTTTTATCAGTTTGGTTTTGATGCTCATGGTTTACCTCCTGTTGGTGATTTTATCTACAATTATGCTTTTATCAAGTTTTTCACGAGAAAAACATGACAATAAACAGGCAGTTTTTTTGTGTTAAAAATACGGTTAGCTCTTGATTCCAACACCATGATCACTGGATAATCTTTCGCCTCAAATTCTCTCATCGTTTTTTATTCTGAAAGCCAAACGATTGCTTTTATGGTTGGTGAAACCAATTGGTACAATATTCATTATTGTTATTAGGTAAGGTAATCGTTTTCGTTTGGCAGAAAGCGGAGAAATACATGAATATAATGCAGGGGAACAACATGATGTCCGGCACTCAGGCGCCAGCTAAATGCAAGCTGGATAAGTATTTTAAATTGACCGAACGCGGAACAACGGTACGCCGTGAGATTCTGGCAGGACTCACGACTTTTCTGGCGATGGTTTATTCAGTCATCGTTGTTCCGGGTATGCTAGGGCAGGCTGGGTTTCCTCATACTGCTGTTTTTATTGCGACCTGTTTGGTTGCTGGTTTTGGCTCTTTGTTAATGGGGCTTTGGGCTAATCTGCCAATGGCGATTGGTTGTGCAATTTCACTGACTGCATTTACCGCTTTTAGCTTGGTTTTGGGGCAGCAAATTAGTATTCCGGTTGCGCTCGGCGCGGTATTCCTGATGGGCTGTTTGTTTACTGTGATTTCTGTTACCGGTATTCGCTCCTGGATTTTGCGCAATATACCTATGGGTATTGCGCATGGTGCGGGGATTGGTATTGGGCTATTTTTGTTGTTGATTGCGTCAAATGGCGTTGGTTTGGTCATTAAGAACCCGTTGGAAGGTCTGCCTGTTGCTTTGGGTTCGTTCACCTCTTTTCCGGTTATGATGACTTTGTTTGGTCTGGCGGTTATTTTTGGCCTGGAAAAATTGAAAGTTCCAGGTGGCGTGCTGCTAGTGATTGTGGTGATTTCTGTTATCGGGCTCATTTTTGATCCGGCTGTGAAATATCAAGGCTTCTTTAAAGTACCCAACTTGGGAGATGACGGCCTGTCTTTGGTTTTTAGTATGGATATTATGGGAGCTTTGCAGCCGATTGTATTACCCAGTGTGCTGGCATTGGTAATGACCGCCGTATTTGATGCAACCGGCACAATCCGCGCAGTGGCAGGGCAAGGGAATCTGTTGGATAAGGGCGGGCAGATTATTAATGGCGGTAAAGCGCTGACTGCCGATTCTGTCAGCAGTATTTTTGCAGGCGTCATCGGCGCCTCTCCGGCTGCGGTATATATCGAATCAGCGGCGGGTACCGCAGCAGGAGGTAAAACAGGTTTAACGGCAACAGTTGTCGGTATCCTGTTCCTGTTAATTTTGTTCCTTTCTCCACTTTCATATCTTGTACCCGCGTATGCGACCGCGCCGGCGCTGATGTATGTTGGTTTGCTGATGCTGAGTAATGTCAAAAAGCTGGATTTCGATGATTTTGTTGGAGCGATGTCCGGTATGCTCTGTGCGGTCTTTATTGTTCTGACTTGCAATATTGTCACCGGTATTATGCTGGGTTTCGGTTCTTTGGTTATTGGTCGTGTCTGTTCTGGCGAATGGCGTAAGTTAAATGTCGGTACAATCGTGATCACGATCGCTTTGGTAGTATTTTATGCTGGTGATTGGGCTATTTGATTGATTAAAAAGTGCGTAAGGTGTCTCTATGCCTGCGCACTTTGCCATTTCTTGCGATTGCTTTTGAGTTCTCAATTATTTCACCGCTATTTATCTGATTAGTTTACAATATTCCTGCAATTCTTTTGGATACGATTCAGCATGTATCTACCTTTTTCGATTGATTCAGTTATTTTTGCATTAAGATCTATTCTCATTGTTTTTGTTTTGGCGGGAAGAGAAAAGTCTCAATCTGTATATCAACGGTTCTCAGGTAAATTGTAAGGGCAACATGGAAATATTCTTTACTATTCTGATTTTGATTTTGGTGGTTTCAGTCTCTGGTGTTCTAACTAAGGTGATTCCGTTCCGCATACCTTTGCCGTTAGTGCAAATTGCAATGGGTGCATTGCTAGCCTTTCCGCATTTTGGTTTACATGTTACTTTTGATCCTGAGCTGTTTCTTGTCCTGTTAATCCCTCCTTTGTTATTCGTTGATGGTTGGAAAACGCCAACCAGGGAATTTTTCCAGTACGGAAGGGAAATTTTCATACTGATGCTGGTATTGGTACTGGTTACTGTGATCGGTATTGGTTATCTGATTTACTGGCTGATGCCAGGTATTCCATTAATTGCTGCCTTTGCCCTTGCTGCTGTGTTATCGCCAACGGATGCGGTGGCTTTATCATCCATTGTCGGAAAAGGGCGTATGCCTAAACGCATGATGAGTGTGATGGAAGGGGAAGCGTTAATGAACGATGCTTCCGGTCTGGTGGCCTTAAAGTTCGCTGTCGCGATAGCGATGGGAACGATGGTATTTACTGTTACCGGCGCGACTATCGAATTCTTTAAAGTTGCTATCGGTGGTTTGTTATCTGGTATTGCGGTGACCTGGTTGTACAGTAAATCCCTGCGTTTGATGAATCGCTGGAGTGGGGGCGATCCGGCAACTCAAATTGTTTTCATGTTGCTGTTGCCTTTTACCTCTTATTTGATTGCCGAACATATTGGTGTTTCCGGTATCCTCGCCGCCGTTGCTGCGGGTATGACTATCAGTAAATCTGGCGTTATCCGTAACGCGCCGTTGGCGATGCGTTTGCGGGCCGATAGTGTCTGGTCAATGCTGGAATTCGTATTTAACGGTCTGGTATTTATCATGTTGGGCCTGCAATTACCGGGGATCTGGCAAACCTCCGTTGTACAAGCAGAGCTTGATCCAACAGTTGAAACCTGGATGCTGTTTGCCGCAGTTGCAGTGATTTATGGTGCTCTTTTACTGCTGCGTTTCTGTTGGTTGTGGCTGATGAAGAATATCAGCAAAACCTTTATGAAAAAAAATCCTCTGAGTTTCGCGACTTATACTACACGTGAATTGTGGCTGGCATCTTTTGCCGGGGTTCGTGGTGCAATTACTCTTGCCGGCGCATTGTCTGTGCCTCTACTTCTGGCGGATGGCACGCCATTCCCGGCACGTTATCAGCTTATTTTTATTGCTGCCGGGGTTATCCTGCTCTCGCTGTTAGTTGGGGTTGTCTCTTTGCCATTCCTGCTACGGGGAATTAAAGCTTTCGATAAGCAGGCTGATATCAGTGAAATCCGAATGGCGCGGGCAGCAATGGCTGAAGTGGCTATTGTCGGTATGAATAAGATGGAGGAACGCCTTTCTGCCAGCTCAGAAGAGCAATTGGATGCTGAGGTTATTACTGAAGTTGCTTCCAGGGTAATTGGTCATTTGCGCCGTCGTACTGTAGGGCAGGATGAGATAGAACATAACCTGATGGTGGAAGATTTGGAGCGTCGTTTCCGTCTGACTGCGTTAAGAGCAGAGCGCGGTGAGTTATATCATCTGCGTGCAACCAGAAAAATCAGCAATGAGACACTTCAGACTTTGTTGCATGATTTGGATCTACTGGAGGCTTTACTGGTAGGGAAAGAGCACTGATAGCCTGTTTGCTTGTGTTTACCCGTGTCTGGCTGATGGTGTTGGTTTTTCCACCGGAACCCGGAACCTTGGCAATGATGAATAGTATCTTGGTTCCGGTGGGATGGGTGATAAATTTACTATTGGAGGAGGTTTGCTTGTTGCGTTGTTTTAGCAACGCTTGATCTTGAAATCCCCTTCACGAATGGCAGATTATCCATCGCGTGCTGGCGTGCGGAATGGATAAATGCGTTAATCTCAGGCTGGTGTTGTTCACCTTCACGGACGGCAGCGTAGAGCCTGCTCCATAAACCTTCTCCCAGCGTTTTCGTTACCACGAGTCCTTGCCGTTCAAATGTTTCAACAACCCAGTGTGGCAGAGCCGCGATCCCCATACGGGCAGCGACCATTTGAATCAGTAACAGCGTGTTATCTACATTTTTCAGGGGGGGGGTGACGCCGGCGGGTTGCAAGAAACGTCGCCAGATATCAAATCGTTGGCGCTGAACGGGATAGATCATCAACGTCTCATCAATTAAATCCTTTGGCTGGATGTGCAGCTCATTTGCCAGAGGGTGATCCGGGGCGACAATCAATTTGACCTCATAATCAAATAGGGGCGTGTAGTGCAGATCGCTATCAGGAAGAATATCTGATGTCAGAACGACATCTAATTCCCGTTGCAATAGTGCAGGCTGTGGATCAAAAGTGACGCCGGATTTGAAATCCATATTGACCTGCGGCCAGGTTTCGCGGAAATGTTTGAGTGCGGGTGTTAGCCATTGAATACAACTATGGCATTCAATAGCGATACGCAAATTGGTCTGGCCCGGTTCCTTACATTCGAACAGTGCGTTTTGGACCAATGGGAGAACTTGTTCTGCCAACCGTAATAAAACTTCACCCTGCGGTGTAAAACGAAGCGGTTGACTTTTACGGATAAACAATCGAAAGCCAAGGCGGTGTTCAAGATCGCTGAATTGATGAGACAAAGCGGATTGTGTCTGATGCAAGTGATTGGCCGCTGCTGCTAATGAACCAAAATGACTCAATGATTGTAATGTTTTTAAATGTTTTATTTCGATCATGAGAAACCTTCAGGATGATAATGAATAAATTGCGCTTGTGGTTTATACCTTACCTGTTGATTATGGATGTGTAAACATCTAGACGGCTAAAAATGACGGGATAATGAAAATGACGATTATTAATCACACACTTGGCTTTCCACGTATCGGTTTGAAAAGAGAATTAAAAAAAGCTCAGGAAAATTATTGGGCAGGAAAAATCTCTCAGCAAGAATTATTGGAAACTGGCCGTGAGTTACGTGCCCGTCACTGGGAACAACAGAAGCAGGCTGGTGTTGATTTAGTGCCGGTTGGTGATTTCGCTTGGTATGATCATGTTCTGACCACCAGCTTATTGCTGGGTAATGTACCACCCCGTCATCAGAATGCAGATGGCATTATTGATCTGGATACACTATTCCGCATTGCCCGCGGTCGTGCGCCGACTGGTGAGCCCGCCGCCGCCGCAGAAATGACTAAATGGTTTAATACTAACTACCATTATATTGTGCCGGAATTTCAGCAAGGTCAGGAATTTAAACTGAGTTGGACTCAGTTACTGGAGGAAGTGGACGAGGCTCTGGCTCTGGGTCATAAAGTGAAACCTGTTTTACTGGGACCGGTGACTTACCTGTGGTTGGGTAAAGTGAAAGGTCAGGTGTTTGATCGCCTCTCTTTACTGAAAGACATTCTTCCTGTTTATCAGCAAGTGTTAGCTGAGTTAGCTAAACGTGGTATTGAATGGGTTCAGATTGATGAACCTGCTCTGGTGCTGGAATTGCCGGAAGAGTGGCTGACAGCTTATTCGGTTGCTTATCAGGCGCTTCAGGGGCAGGTTAAATTGTTGCTGACCACTTACTTCGATAGCATTGGTCACAACCTGGAGATCATTAAATCTCTACCTGTACAGGGGTTGCATGTAGATCTGGTTGCCGGTAAAGATGATGTTGCGCAGCTGCATGAGTCCCTACCAAAAGAGTGGCTGCTTTCCCTTGGCGTAATTAATGGTCGTAACGTATGGCGTGCTGATTTAACCGCTAAATATCAGTTGATTAAACCACTGGTAGAGAGTCGTACACTGTGGGTTGGTTCATCTTGTTCTCTTCTGCACAGCCCTATCGATCTGAATGATGAAACTGCTCTTGATGTAGAGGTGAAAAGCTGGTTTGCGTTCGCATTGCAAAAATGTGAGGAATTGGCTTTGCTGGCTGCGGCGTTGAATCAGCCAGAAGGCGGTAAACAAGCAGAATTGGATGCTTACAGTGCGCCAATCCGTGCCCGCCGTGAGTCTAAACGGGTGAATAATCAGACTGTTGCTCATCGCCTTGCCGCTATTGAGCCACAGGATAGTGAACGTAATCAGCCCTATCCGCAGCGTGCGGAAGTACAGCGTCAGCGCTATAACCTGCCATTGTGGCCAACAACAACGATTGGATCATTCCCGCAAACAACGGAAATCCGCGGCTTGCGTCTGGATTTCAAAAAAGGCCGGGTAGATGGCGCCAGCTATCGCACCAACATTTGTGAACATATCAAGCAGGCAATCAACGAACAGGAACGTTTAGGATTGGATGTCTTGGTTCATGGTGAAGCTGAACGTAACGACATGGTGGAATATTTCGGCGAACACTTTGACGGCTTTGTCTTTACGCAGAATGGCTGGGTTCAGAGTTATGGTTCCCGTTGTGTTAAGCCACCGGTGATTATTGGTGATGTCAGCCGCCCAGAAGCTATCACTGTAGAGTGGGCTAAATATGCTCAATCGCTGACGGATAAACCGGTCAAAGGAATGTTAACCGGGCCAGTGACTATCCTTTGTTGGTCATTCCCAAGGGAAGATGTCAGCCGTGAGACTATCGCTAAACAGATTGCATTGGCACTGCGTGATGAAGTGGATGATTTGCAGAAAGCTGGCATTGGTATCATCCAGATTGATGAGCCGGCGTTGCGTGAAGGCTTACCACTGCGCCGCGAAGAGTGGCAGGCATATCTCGATTGGGCTGTAGATGCATTTAAATTGAGCGCTGCAATTGCTGAAGATGACACACAGATTCACACTCATATGTGTTATTGCGAGTTTAATGACATCATGCCTTCCATTGCGGCCTTGGATGCGGATGTGATTACCATTGAAACTTCCCGTTCAGATATGGAGTTGCTGGATTCATTCGAAAACTTCTCTTATCCGAATGAGATCGGGCCAGGTGTTTATGATATTCATTCACCTAACGTGCCCAGTGTTGAATGGATTGAAGCATTGTTACGCAAAGCGGCTGATCGTATCCCGGTTGAACGCTTGTGGGTTAATCCGGATTGTGGCCTGAAAACCCGTGGTTGGACTGAAACCCGTCAGTCACTGGCAAATATGGTACAGGCGGCGAAACGTCTCCGCGAATCAGTAAAATAACTCAATCCAGTCATTTGCCCATCACCTTTATTGGTGATGGGCTTTTTCATAAATAATATTTCTCTTGGGGATATTTGTTGCTAAATGGAGCCTCTTCTGTAATAAAATTTTTTATGAATTATATATATATTCCATATTGATATTGGAAAAAATACGTTTTATTAACAAAATACCCGCGACGTAACAAAATGGAATCTGGAAGCATTGTAATAGAAACTAAATAATTAAAGAGAGGATTATATGGATGTTAATAATTTGCAAGGTAAGAAAAGTAGCTCTCGAAGAGATTTTTTAAAAGGTAGTGCTGCTATCACGGCGACGGCTGCACTTGCTCCAATTGGCTTGGCCCGTGCGGAAGGAAAATTATCGTCACAGAATGGAAATGGAATAGGTGTGTGTACCCTTGCTCCAGAGCAGATATCAGGGCCATATTTTCGAAATAGTAAAATTGTAAGGCGGGATATTACTGATTCAGAATCAGGAATACCTTTTTTGTTAAAAATAACTATTATGGATGAGAAAACATGTAAGCCTGTTGATAAATTATTTATTGATATTTGGCACTGCAATAGTCGGGGGAAATATTCTGGTTGGAGTTATATCAGTCCAGATATACCACCTGAATCCGGTGAAATATCTGGTATCAACAGAACTGATGATAAAGTTTTTCTAAGAGGGGCTCAACAATCGGATAAAAATGGGGTAGTCAATTTTACTACTATTTATCCAGGGTTTTATGTTGGTAGAGCAACTCATGTTCATATTGCGATTAGACAGATCAGCAAAGATATAAATGAAGAAGAACATTTTGCCTTTGTTGGTCAAATGTATTTTCCTGAAGAGATCAATGCAGAGGTTTATAAATATGATCTGTATTCAAAACGGAGGATAAGCAGAACTAAAAATCGTGATGATGAATATTTCAAAAATATGAATGGTCATCTTTCAGAAATAAAAGTAACAAAAATAGACGAATCTGATATTAATCGTGGGATACTGGGTGAAATAATTTTGTCAGTAGACTTGGAAAATATATCTAATTTCATAACTAAAGATGATTTATATTCACATGCGGTGTGACAGGTTTTGTTGAATAAACTAAATTTCAATATAATAACAGTCAAAATTATAAAGTAACTTATGTAAATGGCATATTGGTTAATAATTAAAAAAATATCAGGTGCTTGATAGTTACATACGGACATTGTGCAGGCACAGAGAGGATTATCTTTGCAACATTATTCAGTCGATCATATTTCTCTGTGCCTGTCACTTTTGTGGAGAGTTTTTAACTGCGTGAGCAGAATATTAAATTAATGAGTTGCACCTCCACTGATGACGATATCCTCACTGTTTTTTAATGCTTCATCAATGGCGATTTCCAGTGCTGTTATTACTGTTTCCAGGGCCATACTCGGTGTGCCGGAGTACCGCACTGCCTGCTCTGGCAGATAAGGGATGTGGATAAAACCACCGCGTATTTCAGGATTGATATACGTCAAATAATGCAGCAAGCCATACATGACATGATTGCAGACGAAAGTACCTGCGGTCTGTGAAATTGAAGCTGGGAGTCCTGCTTTATGTAAACCTTTGACCATTGCATTGATGGGTAACGTAGCAAAATAGGCTGCGGGACCCGTTGCTACGATCGGCGTATTGATAGGCTGGTTACCTTGATTATCAGGAATGCGTGCATCGTTGATATTAATCGCCACGCGTTCCACGGTGATATCAGCTCTACCACCTGCTTGTCCTACGGCAATCACCAGATCAGGCTGGATATCATTAATAGCCGCATATAAGCAAGTCAGGGAGACATCGAACACGCATGGAAGCTGGCGTGCTTCTATACGCGCTCCACACAATTCGCGCCCTTGCAACTGCTTGACTGCTTCCCATGATGGATTAATTGTTTCATTGTCGAAAGGCTCAAAACCTGTAATTAAAACTGTTTTCTGTCTTGCCATAGGGAGTACTCCTGTATGATGGAAAGGTTCTAATATGTTTAAACAATATGCATCCTATTAAAGGGTGACGGTGATATTTATATTTGGTAATTGTTTTATTTTTGTTGAGATATAAAGATAATAAATAAAATTCTCTTATTAGTCGAATCCACCGTGGTTATTTTTATTTTTGGAAATTGACGGTTATTGAGATATATTTTTCTTTATGACTAGATTGATATTTACTGCTATCAATTCTCTGGATAGAAAGTTTCAATGAGATAATTATTGATTTTTCGTCTTGACAATGAATAAATCAAGTTATCCATTTGGATATATACTGTTCCAGGCATTGTTTTAATCATAAATATAATTAAACAATTGGCTGTTTTTTCCATATATGAACGTATTCAGTTTAACTTATGGCAGAAAGGAAACATTCGATTCTTTATTTTCGAGTTTGTGATTACTATTTAGGCATGCGTTAATTTTTTTCTTTATAATGATTCGCTTATTTTTACTCATTTTATGATTATTTTGTGATTTACATCTCAAAATAATGTGCGTTTTTCTTTTTTATCTTACTTCGAAGTGATATTTATCACTAAAAGATGTCTAAATGCTCAATACAGTAGATTTCAACCAATTTCATTATAAATTTTTCCCTTTGAGGAGTCTGATATGTCTGATGTATTTCACTTAGGTCTGACCAAAAGCGACCTACAAGGCGCAACTTTAGCTATTGTTCCGGGTGATCCGAAACGTGTGGAAAAAATTGCAAGATTGATGGATAACCCTGTTCATCTTGCTTCTTTGCGTGAATTCACGTCGTGGCGTGCAGAAATTGATGGTAAAGCAGTTATTGTGTGCTCCACGGGCATTGGTGGCCCATCAACATCCATTGCCGTTGAAGAATTAGCACAATTGGGGGTTCGTACTTTCTTACGTATTGGGACAACAGGTGCAATCCAGGAAAATATCAATGTTGGGGATGTGCTGGTAACCACGGCTGCTGTTCGTTTGGATGGCGCCAGCTTGCATTTTGCTCCGATGGAATTCCCGGCGGTTGCCGATTTTGACTGTACTACTGCACTGTATGAAGCAGCAAAAGATTCTGGCGCAACGACACATGTGGGTGTAACGGCTTCTTCCGATACTTTCTACCCCGGTCAGGAACGCTACGATACCTATTCCGGCCGTGTTGTGAGCCGTTTTAAAGGCTCAATGGCTGAATGGCAGGCGATGGGCGTCATGAATTATGAAATGGAATCTGCAACTTTGTTGACGATGTGTGCAAGCCAGGGGCTGCGTGCAGGTATGGTTGCCGGTGTCATTGTTAACCGTACTCAGCAGGAAATTCCTGATGTTGAGTTACTTAAGAAAACAGAAAGTAACGCATTAGGGATCGTCGTCGAAGCTGCTCGTCGTTTGTTGTAAATAATACTTTTTGGGCCGGAATATTCCGGCTCACTCTTCTTTTAAGTAGAAATCTGTTAATGTTTTAAAATTTACAACTAATTAAGAGTCATCATGATTACTACATCTTTATTGCACCCATCAGTACTTCCCCTTCATGGCGGGATTAATTTTCGTGATTTAGGTGGTAAAACGGTAGCCAGTGGTGGGAAAATTAAATCAGGTTTACTTTTTCGCTCTGGCGCTTTGGATCGCTTAACAGAGAAAGACCAATCTTTCCTGACAAATAAAAACCTCTTTCAAATCATAGATTATCGAGACACAGGTGAAATAGAAGATAAGCCTGATCAGGTATGGAATGGGGCTAATTATCATCATGCTCCTGCCAATCCATTATCCAAGGAAGTGAATGCGAATCTGGAAAAATTGACATCAGAGATGTTGGCGCAATTTGATCCGCAGTCGTTTATGTTCCGTCTTTATAAATTACTGCCTTTGAAAAATGAGGCTTATAAGATATTAGTTAAATTGCTGCAACAGCCGGAAAAGGGCGGGATAGTACAACATTGTGCGGTAGGTAAAGACAGAACGGGTGTGGGTTCTGCACTGGTGTTGTTTGCACTTGGAGCTGATTTAGATACGGTAATGGAAGATTATTTGGTGACGAACGCCACGCTGGCGCCTTACCGTGAGTATTTGTTAAATGAACATGCGAAAACCATGAGTGATGATATGGTTAAGAAATTTGCTTATGTCTATTCCGTCAGAGAAGAGTTTTTAATGGCGGCACTAAACAGTATTAACCAGAATTATGGCAGTGTAGATGTATGGCTGGAGAAAGATCTTGGCCTTGATTTTTCTGCCCGTCAAAAATTACAAGGTTATTTCCTTGAATAAGAAGTTGGTTTAATTCTGGTTAATACAACAGTGGTTAAATTGAATGTGGTATTAATCAATACAGGAATTTGAATTTGAGCCTTCATGAAATAGTTGAGTTGGTAATCGCTTTTGTAAAAGCACACGATACCTGGATCATGCCGATTGTTTTCTTACTTGCTTTTGGTGAATCTCTGGCTTTTTTCTCCTTGTTATTGCCTGCAACGATCATACTGCTTGGATTAGGTGCATTAATAGGTGAAAGCGGCCTTAATTTCTGGCCAATCTGGTTGGCTGCGGCGGTAGGGGCCTTTTTGGGCGATTGGGTATCCTATATCGCCGGTGCGCATTTTAAAGGTGATGTTGGTAAAATCTGGCCGATTTCCCGTAAACCACAATTGCTGACACGAGCGCATAATTTCTTTGAGCGCTGGGGTATTTGGAGTATTTTCCTTGGTCGGTTTTTTGGGCCATTCCGTGCAATTGTGCCATTGGTGGCAGGTATTTGTACCATGCCGTTGCGTTATTTCCAGATTGCCAATATCTGTTCTGCGCTTATCTGGTCTTTTGGGGTATTAGCTCCGGGCGCTTTTGGTTTGCAATGGTTAGCTCAATGGATAAGTTAATTGAGAGCGGCTTCGCAGGCTGAGACACTTGTGTAAATCAATCTGGACATCTATACAGTGTTAATTTAACTTAGCAATGTTGTGGTTGCAAGATGTCGGAAATGCCGCTGCATAAACGGCGCTGGCAATGCCCTGAATGCGCGGTAGAACATGACCGTGATATCAAAGCCAGAATGCGCGTTTAATTGCGGATAAGGCATCCCGTATGTACGATAAAATGCGTTTGTTTGTTGATGATATGCAAGGCTTAGGGGTTCCGTAAGTTAGGGGTTGAAGTGAAACGTTCTATTGATCCCGAATTGGTTAATAAAGCCATCCATCCTGTGCTAATGATTAACGCTAGGATAGGGTTTTATCTGAAAGGCTGATACACTTTTATAACAGTTTGAATAAAAAACGGGCAGATAACATGGTAGACCAAACGAAACAAACCACACATTTTGGTTTCCGCACCGTAGCCAAAGATGAAAAAGAAGGTATGGTAGCCGAAGTATTTCATTCCGTTGCGGCAAAGTACGATTTAATGAATGATTTAATGTCGTTTGGCATTCATCGTATTTGGAAACGTATGGCTATTAATGCCAGTGGTGTTCGCCGGGGTCAGAGAGTCCTTGATTTAGCTGGCGGTACCGGAGATCTGGCAGCCAAGTTTTCCCGTATAGTTGGTGAAAAGGGTGAAGTTGTTCTTGCTGATATCAATGAGTCTATGTTGAAGGTTGGGCGTGAGAAATTACGTGATACCGGTATTGTTGGTAATGTCAGCTATGTGCAGGCTAATGCGGAAGCGTTGCCTTTCCCTGATAACTATTTTAATTGCATTACTATCTCTTTCGGCTTGCGTAATGTAACTGAAAAAGAAAAAGCCCTGCGTTCTATGTTTCGGGTTTTGAAACCGGGCGGGCGCTTATTGGTGCTTGAGTTCTCTAAACCATTGCTTGCACCATTAAGCAAAGCTTATGATGCATACTCTTTCCATGTACTGCCAAAAATTGGTCAGGTTTTTGTGCAGGATGCTGACAGTTATCGTTACTTGGCGGAATCCATCCGTATGCATCCTGATCAGGAAACACTTAAGACCATGATGGAAAATGCGGGTTTTGAACAAGTGACGTATACCAATATGACCGGTGGTATTGTTGCACTACACAGAGGTTTTAAATTCTGAGATGGAAAAACCATCACTGAGTACAGCCATTAATTCCACACTTATGCCGGTCTTAACCGCGGTGATGGAAAGATCGTTGAATCACCTGTTGTACAGTGCACCTGTATTAAGACCTGCTCGTATGCGGCTGGCGGGCAAAGTTTTGTCGATTGAACTGCAAGAAATGAATACACCACTCACATTAGTATTCAGTGAAAAACAAGTGGATGTATTAAGTCAATGGGCTGAAGCTGCTGATTGCACAGTTAAAACTAATTTTACTGCTTTGCTTAAGTTACGGGATCGCCAACAAATTTCCAGGTTGTTCAATAGCGGTGAAATGGTTATTGAAGGGGATATGCAGGTTATTCAGCAATGGTCTGCTTTGTTGGATATGGTTGAATGGGATTTGGCCCATTATCTTTCCCCTTATCTCGGGGATATTGCTGCTGAAGGTATCAGCAAGGCCATTAAAAAAGGATTTCAGTTTGTTTCCGGCTCAATAGAATGCCAGAAAAATTATCTGGTGGAAACATTAACGGAGGAATGGAAACTGGCGCCAAATGCGCTTGAAGTGGCTTATTTCAGCGAAGAAGTCAGCGTGTTGACTGAAGATATCAGTCAAATAGAACAACGATTGGCAGTATTAGAGGAAAAATATGACTCCAGGTGAATTAAGGCGCCTTTATTTGATCATTCGGGTTTTTCTTTCTTACGGATTGGATGAGCTGATTCCTCGCATTCGTTTGACTTGGCCTCTTCGTTTTGGACGTTATTTGTTGTTTTGGATCCCGAATAGACATAAAGATAAATCGCTCGGGGAGAGGTTGCGACTTGCTTTACAGGAGTTAGGGCCTGTCTGGATTAAATTTGGACAGATGCTTTCAACACGGCGTGATCTTTTTCCTCCGCCAATAGCTGATCAACTGGCATTGTTGCAAGACCGGGTTGCCTCTTTCGACGGTGCTCTGGCTCGTCAATATATTGAAGCCTCTTTAGGGGGGGCGCTGGAAACTTGGTTTGATAATTTTGAACCTGTAGCTTTGGCCTCTGCTTCAATTGCGCAGGTACATACTGCCCTGTTAAAAGAGAATGGTCAGGAAATTGTTATCAAAGTAATCCGTCCTGATATTTTGCCGATTATCAAAGCGGATATTCGGTTAATGTATCGCTTGGCTAATTGGGTACCTATGCTGTTGCCTGATGGACGTCGTTTACGCCCTCGTGAAGTGGTGCGGGAATACGAAAAGACGTTGATTGATGAGCTGAATTTACTACGTGAAGCCGCTAATGCAATTCAGCTTCGCCGTAATTTCGAAAACAGCTCAATGCTTTATGTACCGGAAATTTATTCTGATTATTGCCGTGAAAATGTTTTGGTGATGGAGCGGGTGTATGGTATCCCGGTTTCTGATATTGAAGCACTGGAAGCACAGAATACCAATATGAAATTGTTGGCTGAACGGGGAGTACAGGTCTTTTTTACTCAGGTCTTTCGTGACAGTTTTTTCCATGCGGATATGCATCCGGGAAATATTTTTATCAGCTATGAACGTCCTGAAGATCCGTTTTATATTGGCATTGATTACGGTATTGTTGGTTCGCTTAATAAAGATGATAAACGTTATCTGGCGGAAAATTTTATCGCTTTCTTTAATCGTGATTACCGGAAAGTTGCCGAACTTCATGTGGATTCAGGTTGGGTTCCCAGTGATACTAATGTTGAAGACTTTGAATTTGCAATCCGTACAGTCTGTGAGCCAATATTTGAAAAGCCACTGGCGGAAATTTCATTTGGTCATGTTCTTCTGAATCTATTTAATACTGCCCGCCGTTTTAATATGGCAGTGCAGCCTCAGTTAGTGCTTCTGCAAAAAACGCTTTTGTATGTAGAAGGGTTAGGACGACAGCTCTATCCACAGCTTGATTTGTGGAAAACAGCGAAACCATTTCTGGAAGAGTGGTTACATAGCCAGGTTGGATTGCCGGCTATTATTCGGGCGCTGAAAGAAAAAGCGCCTTATTGGGCAGAAAAGTTGCCGGAACTACCTGAGTTAGTGTATGACAGTCTTCAACAGCATAAACATTTGCAAGCCAACATTGAGAAGCTATCAGATCAGTTAAAAGGGCAGCAGACAAAACAGCGACAGTCGCAGTATTTGCTCGGTGTTGGTGCGACATTGTTTCTTTGTGGGAGTTTGTTCTTGTTGTCTGGCTTAGTCAATATTCCTTGGTTGTTTATGGGCGCGGGCGTCGTTTCATGGTTGTTTGGCTGGTGTCAGTTAAGTAAAACAAAGTAAAATTTGTCTTCGGTATTTTCGAAGATATAGTTCGTCGTATAATGAGTCATCAATGATAATTCCTGTTAAAGAGGTAAACCAGAATGGGCGGTATAAGTATTTGGCAATTACTCATCATTGCTGTCATCGTGGTACTGTTATTCGGCACAAACAAACTCCGTACTCTGGGGTCTGATCTGGGAGCATCTATTAAAGGTTTTAAAAAAGCGATAGGGGATGATAATCCACCTCAGCAAGCTCAGAAAACCAGTAATGATGCTGATTTTGAGACTAAAAACATTGCTGAAAAGCAATCCGCAGCTCAATCTGAATCATCTGAGAGCAAAAACAAAGAGCAGGTGTAAACCGTGTTTGACATTGGTTTTAGTGAACTGCTGTTGGTTATGGTCATTGGCTTGGTGGTTCTGGGGCCAGAGCGGTTACCTGTGGCAGTTAAAACGGTTGCCGGCTGGATCAGAGCATTACGTTCTTTAGCTGCTAACGTCCAAAATGAGCTTGCTCAGGAGCTTAAATTGCAAGAGCTCCAGGAGAGTCTGAAAAAAGTCGAAGAAGAGGCGGGGTTACAGAATTTGTCCCCGGAATTGAAGGCTTCGATGGATGAACTAAAAGGAGCGGCTGAGTCTTTGAAAAAGGCATACCAAAATGAGCCTGATGCAGGGAATGTGAAAGCATCAGAAACAGATGAAGTGGCTCAAAAGCCAGCAGCGTCTCAGATTGTGGCTTCGCCTATATCATCTTCTCCGGTGGATGATCAGGCGGTTTCTGAAACGAAGAAAAAAACTTCTGATTAAGTTAATGGTGAACACGAAAACATGGCTGTTGATGATACTCAACCACTTATCAGTCACCTTATTGAACTGCGTAAGCGAATTCTAAACAGTTTACTTACTGTATTAGTGGTTTTTTTAGCGTTGGTCTATTTTTCTAACGATATCTATCAGATGATCTCTGCGCCTTTGATTAAGCAATTGCCTCAAGGTGCCAGTATGATAGCGACGGATGTTGCCTCTCCCTTTTTTACACCAATAAAGCTAACCATTATGGTGTCTATATTCGTATCTGCACCTATGGTTCTCTATCAGGTATGGGCATTTATTGCACCTGCGTTGTATAAGCATGAACGTCGCTTGATGATCCCTCTGCTCGTTTCCAGTAGCCTGCTGTTCTATTTGGGGATGGCATTTGCTTATTTTGTTGTATTTCCGATAGCTTTTGGGTTCTTTGCTAAGACAGCTCCTGTAGGGGTTTTGATTGCAACGGATATTAGTAATTATCTGAGCTTTGTCATGGCGTTGTTTATGGCCTTTGGCATCTCTTTTGAAGTCCCGGTTGCCATTATTTTGTTGTGCTGGAGTGGCGTAGTTACGCCCGAATCCTTGAAGAAAAAGCGGCCGTATATTTTGGTAGGTGCTTTTGTTGTTGGTATGTTATTGACGCCGCCGGATGTTTTCTCGCAAACCTTACTCGCGATTCCTATGTATTTGCTATTCGAATTGGGGATTTTGCTTTCCCGTTTTTACACCGGACAGCGCAAACTGGGAGATCGTTCAGAAGAAGAGCAAACATCAGAAGAGAATACGGAAAGGTGATAATAGTAATCTTAACATGTTGTTCTGTAGTGCTAAGATAATTAACTCAAAGCGATAGCATATTAATTAACCCAGCGTCCATGTGCTGGGTTTGAGTTAGGAGAGCTATATGAGCTATGCATTTCCAGGAACTTTCCCAGGTCGCCGTATGCGCAGAATGCGCCGTCATGATTTTTCCCGTCGTTTGGTTGCTGAAAATCAATTAACTGTTAATGATTTAATCTATCCGGTGTTTGTGATGGAAGGCATTAACCGTCGTCAAGAAGTACCTTCTATGCCAGGAGTGTATCGTCTGACAATGGATCTTTTGCTGAAAGAGGCTGAAGAGATTGCCCGACTGGGTATTCCTGTTTTGTCTTTGTTCCCTGTTATTGAAGCAGATAAAAAATCTTTGGATGCGAGAGAAGCTCATAGTCCTGATGGACTGGTTCAACGCACGGTTCGTGCGCTGAAAAATGCTGTTCCTGAATTGGGATTGCTGACTGATGTAGCATTAGATCCATTCACTACACATGGTCAGGATGGGGTCATCGATCAAGATGGTTACGTGATTAATGATGTAACCAAAGAAATTTTGGTCAAACAGGCTTTGTCACATGCGGAAGCTGGGGCTGAGATTGTTGCACCGAGCGATATGATGGATGGACGTATTGGGGCAATCCGCGAGTTGTTTGAAGCGGAAGGTCATGTAAATACTCAGATTATGGCCTATTCGGCTAAGTATGCTTCGGGTTATTATGGCCCATTCCGTGATGCGATCGGTTCAAGTAGTCATTTGAAAGGGGGCAATAAAAAAACCTATCAGATGGACCCGGCTAACAGTGATGAAGCATTGCAGGAGATTGCACAGGATTTGCAGGAAGGTGCCGATACTGTAATGGTTAAACCGGGTATGCCTTACCTAGATGTGATCCGCCGGGTAAAAGACACCTTTGGTGTACCGACCTTCGCTTATCAAGTATCTGGCGAATATGCCATGCACATGGCTGCGATCCATAATGGTTGGCTACCGGAGTCAGTAATTATGGAATCCCTGTTATGTTTCAAACGCGCAGGAGCAGATGGCGTATTGACATATTTCGCAAAACAGGTTGCTCAACAGCTATATGAGCAGAGGTTTTAATATTTGATTAAAAACGGGTGAATGTAAATTCTGCCCGTTTTTTGTTTGATTAAAGTTTCACAAACTGTTTGTTATCAAGCGCTTTAGGTAATTGTTTATTCAGAATATTCAATAATAGAATAGAGCGGGTTTCTCCATCAGGCTCATTGTAGATAGCCTGCAATCCTTCAAATATTCCTTCTGTGATTAATACTGTATCACCGGTCACAGGTGTATCTGGTGATACATATTCTTGTTCTGTTGTGGACATAATTTCATTAATAAGAGCATCCGGTACGATAGCCGGGCGTATACCAAAACGAACAAAATGGCTAACGCCGCGTGTTGAATGGATAGTTGTGGTATGAATAACTTCTGGGTCAAACTGAACAAATAGGTAATTAGGAAAAAGGGGTTCTGTATTCACAGTACGTTTACCGCGAGTTATTTTTTCAATTTTCGCGGTAGGAGTCAGGCAGGCAACATCCTGTCGTTCCAGATTTTCTATTGCTCGTGAAATTTGCCCACGCTTACAGTAGATGAGGTACCAGTTTTCCATGTTTATTTAACCTTGATCCAATGACTATTAAGCATAGCAAAATAGGAAAGGGCATTACAGGAATTATCTCAGTGATAATTGTTTGGTGATAGATATTTATTGTTATGAGTAGATACTACGTTTCTTAGTAAGAAAGCTGTGAGTAATATCATGGTAAGCCACAGGCAAAGCGATCAATATAATGCTGGTGATTTTGTCTGCAATTAATATAAGGAAAAGAAATATGGAAGTATTTCTGCTGAGTAATGGCAAACTTTCAGGTAATCCGAATTGGTTGAGTTATGCTAAAGAGCGGTTAGATGTAATGATTGAGAAACATGATATTTGTTCTGCTGTGTTGATTGCATACGCGGTTATTCGAGGTGATCATGAGCAGCGTGCTAAAGAGCTAGGAGAAGCTTTAGGAATAAGGGTAACAAATATTGAACGTTTTAACTCTCCTGTTCAGGCGATTGAAAATGCAGAATGTATTTTGGTTAGTGGCGGAAATACTTGGTTGCTGAATCAGTTATTACATGAAAACGGTTTGATTGTACCAATCCAGCGCGCAGTGCGTGAACGTAATATTCCATATATTGGTTGGAGTGCGGGTTGCAATGTGGCGACTCCAAGTATTCGTACTACTAACGATATGCCTGTCTGTAACGCTGTTGTCATACCATCCATCGGATTGTTCCCCGTACAAATTAACCCTCACTATATTGATAGCCATATTAGTGGACATATGGGAGAAACTCGTGATGAACGTTTGGCTGAGTTCTGTGCAATGAACCCAGAAGAGATAGTGATTGCATTACGTGAAGGTAGTGGTTTACATATTGATGGCGAAGAACTTCGTTATTTTAGTGGTAAGAATGAAGGGTTTAAAATATTCCAACATAATAAATTTTTCCCTGAGCAGTTTGATACCAAAGTATTAGCTAATTGGGTTCCATTGCGTTGTATTTGACTTTGAGGTCGCAAGGTTGAATTAAACCCATTGCTTTTTAGTAAGTTATTGGTTTAATTTGTAGTCTTGCGATAAAAACATAAAAAAGCTAAGTGGGATAGCTTATAATGTCTTTCCCCTTAAAAACCGGCATGAATGGATAGTATGAAATACCGTGACTTAAGAGATTTTCTGGTCTTGTTGGAGCAGAAAGGTGAGTTGAAACGTGTTAGCTTCGAAGTTGATCCTTATTTAGAGATGACTGAAATTGCGGATCGTACTCTTCGTGCTGGTGGGCCTGCCTTGCTGTTTGAGAATCCCAAAGGTTATTCAATGCCTGTATTGTGTAATTTGTTTGGTACTACTGAACGTGTTGCTATGGGGATGGGGCAGAAAGATGTTAAGGCTTTGCATGATGTAGGTAAGTTACTGGCTTTTTTGAAAGAGCCTGATCCTCCGAAAGGTTTTCGTGACTTGGTGGAGAAGCTACCGAAATTTAAGCAAGTTCTTAATATGCCGACCAAACGGCTTAATAGTGCGCCTTGTCAGGAGCAAGTTTGGGCTGGTGATAATGTAGACTTAACCCGGCTTCCTATAATGCACTGTTGGCCAGAAGACGCTGCTCCGTTGATTACTTGGGGGTTGACGGTAACCCGTGGTCCGAATAAAGAGCGGCAAAATCTTGGTATTTATCGCCAGCAGGTGCTGGGTAAAAATAAACTCATCATGCGTTGGTTATCTCATCGCGGTGGAGCCCTTGATTTTCAGGAATGGTGTCAGGCTCATCCAGGAGAACGCTTCCCGGTAGCTGTTGCTTTAGGTGCCGATCCGGCAACAATATTAGGTGCTGTGACGCCAATTCCTGACACGTTATCGGAATATGCCTTTGCTGGGTTATTAAGAGGATACAAAACAGAAGTTGTGAAATGTCTTTCAAATAACCTGGAAGTACCCGCAAGTGCTGAGATCATATTAGAGGGATATATTGAACCCGGTGAATTAGCTCCAGAAGGGCCATATGGTGACCATACGGGTTATTATAATGAAATCGATATGTTCCCGGTGTTCACCGTAACGCATATTACTCAGCGTCACGATGCTATTTATCATTCGACTTATACTGGTCGTCCGCCAGATGAACCTGCTGTGCTAGGGGTTGCATTGAATGAAGTGTTAGTACCGATTTTACAAAAGCAGTTTCCTGAAATTGTTGATTTTTATCTGCCGCCGGAAGGTTGCTCCTATCGTCTTGCCGTCGTGACCATGAAGAAACAGTACGCCGGTCATGCCAAGCGGGTCATGATGGGAGTTTGGTCGTATCTGCGGCAATTTATGTATACAAAATTTGTGATTGTTTGTGATGATGATATTAATGCCAGAGACTGGAATGATGTCATTTGGGCAATAACTACACGAATGGATCCGGCAAGAGATACAGTATTAATGGAGAATACTCCAATCGATTATCTTGATTTTGCATCGCCAGTCTCAGGATTAGGGTCGAAAATGGGAATGGATGCAACGAACAAATGGCCGGGGGAGACGCAGAGGGAATGGGGACGCCCTATTGTGATGAGTGAAGAAGTGCGTACCCGCGTCAACAAGATTTGGGATGAATTAGATATTTTAGGACCATAAGAGGGAACGCATGACAACACTGAGCTGTAAAGTAACCTCTGTAGAGGCTATTACGGAGACGGTTTATCGGGTACGGTTATTTCCTGATTCTCCGTTCTCATTCCGCGCCGGTCAGTATCTGATGGTGGTGATGGATCAGAGAGATAAACGTCCGTTTTCAATGGCATCAACACCTTCAGAAAAGAAGTTTATTGAACTGCATATTGGTGCTTCTGAGCTGAATTTATATGCGATGGCTGTGATGGATAAAATTCTGGATCAGAAAATGATCAATATTGATATCCCTCATGGTAAGGCTTGGTTCCGGCAGAGCAGCACTAATCCGTTGTTATTGATTGCGGGAGGGACGGGTTTTTCTTATACCCGTTCTATATTGCTGACAGCGTTGGAAGAACAACCTGAGCGCGAGATCTCTATTTATTGGGGTGGCAGAGAATCACAACATTTATATGAGCTTGCTGAATTACAATTACTTACAGAGCGTTATCCTAATCTGGTGGTTGTTCCGGTTGTTGAACAGTCGGAGAATGGTTGGTGTGGACGTACTGGAACAGTGCTCAAAGCGGTATTAGAGGATTTTGGCAGTTTAGCCAATCATGATATCTATATTGCGGGACGATTTGAAATGGCAAAAATTGCTCGTGAGCGCTTTTGCAGTGAGCGTGATGCTTCTGCTGACAACATGTATAGTGATGCTTTCGAATTCATTTAAAATAATAAAAAAGCCCGCCCCTGACAGGCGGGAATTACGGCAACAACGACTCAGTTATAATATTTTTTTACAGATAAGTTCTTAATCCATTCTTTCTATAATAGTGGCAATACCTTGGCCTAAACCGATACACATGGTTGCCAGCCCAAACTGAACATCGCGGCGCTCCATTAGATTCAACAATGTTGTTGTAATGCGAGCACCTGAGCAGCCTAATGGGTGCCCGAGAGCGATTGCTCCACCGTTAAGGTTCACCTTATCATCCATGCGATCCAGCAACTTCAGACCTTTCATGCAGGCAAGTGATTGAGCGGCAAATGCTTCGTTTAGTTCAATTACGCCAATATCATCCAGCTCTAAACCTGCTTTTTTGAGAGCTTTCTGTGTAGCAGGGACAGGGCCATATCCCATAATGGAAGGATCACAACCAACAGCAGCCATTGAGCGGATGCGGGCGCGAGGTTTTAGTCCCAGATTTTTAGCATAGCTTTCACTGGTTATCAGCATCGCAGATGCGCCATCGGATAAGGCAGAGGAGCTGCCTGCTGTAACCGATCCTGTTATAGGATCGAAGACTGGACGCAGAGCTGCCAGATCTTTCAGGTTGGTATCTGGACGGATAACTTCGTCGTAATCAAATAATTTTAGTATGCCATCGGCATCATGACCGTAAATTGGTGATATCTCATTGGAGAATGCACCTGATTGTGTTGCTTGTGTTGCATTTTGGTGAGAGCGAAGCGCAAATTCATCCTGCATTTCACGGCTGATATGGTGAATCTTTGCCAGCATCTCGGCGGTCAAGCCCATAACTCCCGCGGCTTTGGCGACACTCAGGCTCATTTTAGGATGGAAATCCACACCATGAGTCATCGGAACATGACCCATATGCTCTACACCACCAATCAGCGTAACATTGGCTTCTCCGGTCATAATCATGCGGGCACCATCATGCAGCGCCTGCATTGATGAGCCGCACAGCCGGTTAACGGTCACAGCGGGTACAGAGTGAGGGATATCAGCCAGTAATGCAGCATTACGGGCAATGTTGAATCCTTGCTCTAGAGTCTGCTGAACACAGCCCCAGTAGATATCATCTACTTTGTGTTTTTGTATTGCCGGATTACGTTTAAATATCTCTTTCATCAGGTGAGCGGAGAGATCTTCAGCCCGGACCTGACGGAATGCACCACCTTTTGAGCGCCCCATTGGGGTGCGGATGCCATCAATAATGACTACATTTTCCATGTTTCCAGACCTCACGCTGTTGTTCCGGTGCTGACAGCAATCGTTGCTGCTGTAGGGTAGTAACTTTCATTACGTTCAGCTTTGGCTTTCAAACCAGGTGGTACCTGATAAAGAGCACCGAGGTGAGCATAATTATCAGCCATTTTAACGTAATTTGCTGTTCCCATTGTTTCCAGATAACGGAAAACACCACCGCGGAACGGAGGGAAACCAATACCATAAACCAGAGCCATATCCGCTTCTGCTGGGCTGGCAATGACACCTTCTTCCAAACAGCGGACAACTTCGTTGATCATTGGGATCATAGTACGGGCAATGATCTCTTCACCGGAGAAATTGTTCTTCGGTTGGCAGATAGTTGCCAACAGTTGATCAGTTTGCTCGTCCTGCTCTTTCTTCGGTTTGCCTTTCTTGTCCTGTGTGTACTTATAGAAACCGATACCATTTTTCTGTCCGTAGCGTTGATTTTCATATAGAACATCAATAGCATCTTTATAATCACGCTGCATACGATCCGGGAACCCTTGAGCCATGACTGACTGAGAATGATATGCAGTATCTAGACCAATGACATCAATAAGATAAGCAGGACCCATTGGCCAGCCAAATTCCTTCTCCATAATTTTGTCTATCTGGCGGAAATCACCACCGTCACGCAACAACATACCGAAGCCAAGGAGATAAGGGAGCAGCACCCGGTTGACAAAGAATCCCGGACAGTCGTTAACGACAATAGGTGTTTTACCTATTTTGCTGGCGTAAGCAACTACAGTTGAAATTGTTTTTTCAGAGGTTTTTTCACCGCGGATCACTTCAACCAGTGGCATACGATGCACTGGGTTAAAGAAATGCATACCACAGAAATTTTCTGGGCGTTTTAGGGACTTAGCTAATTCTGAAATTGGAATTGTTGAAGTGTTGGATGCCAGAACACACTCTTCATTAACCAGAGTTTCAGTTTCTGAGAGTACAGCTGCTTTGATCTTAGGATTCTCTAATACGGCTTCAATCACTATTTGAGCCTGTTCGATACCGGCATAATTTAATGTAGGTTGAATAGAAGAAAGGGTTCGCGCCATTTTTATGGCATCCAGACGGCCACGTTCAAACTGTTTGTTCAGCAGTTTTGCAGCTTCATTCATACCTAATTCAAGGGCCTGTTGATTGATGTCTTTCATCATGACAGGAACCCCTTTACGGGCAGACTGATAGGCGATACCACCACCCATGATCCCTGCGCCCAGAACTGCGGCATACTCAGGTGTCGTAACTTCTTTCAGATGTTTTTTCGCCAGACCTTTTATGTACTGGTCATTAAGAAAAATACCGACCAAAGCACGGGCAACATCTGTCTGCGCCAGAGGGATAAAGTTGGCGGCTTCCACTTCCAGTGCTTCATCACGGCCAAGTGTAGCGGCTTTTTCTATGGATTTAACTGCGGTAATAGGCGCTGGGTAATGAGGGCCGGCCACTTTCATCACCATACCTTTTGCCACGCTAAAACTCATGCCACGTTCAACTTCATTGAGTTTCAAGGGCTCTAACTTTGGCTGGCGTGCTGCTTTCCAATCAAGGTTCCCTGCAATAGCCTGTTCCAACATTGATATTGCAGAATTAATCAATTTTTCACCAGGGACAACGGCATCAATCAGGCCGTTTTTCAATGCCTCTTCTGCACCAATGTCTTTACCTGCGGCGATGATATCCAGTGCGTTATCAGTCCCGATAAGGCGTGGAAGGCGAACTGAGCCGCCGAAACCAGGCATAATGCCAAGCTTGGTTTCTGGCAGCCCAATGCGCACATCGGGGGAGGCTATACGGAAATCTGTAGACAGAACACATTCACAACCGCCGCCAAGAGCATAACCATTTATTGCTGAAATGGTTGGGACGGGTAAATCTTCTATCCGGTTAAAAATGCTATTTGCGAAATCAAGCCACTCTCGCAGTTTTTCTACAGGTGCATCGAATAAAGAGAGAAATTCAGTAATATCTGCACCAACAATAAATGCAGCTTTATCAGAGCGTAATAAAACGCCTTTTAATTCAGCTTGTTGCTCTAGATTGGCGACAGCCTTATCTAGAGATGCAACAGTTTTGGTATCCAGTTTATTAATAGCGGCGGGGGCATTGAAAACCAGTTCAGCAATGCCATCTTTCAGCCAGCTTACTTGAATTGTTTCACTTTGATAGAGCATGTCGTTCTCCTAAATGAGCGCATACCATCTGGTATGACCAGATAGGCTTGATTGTGGTTATTATGTTAAGTAAATGCAAATGAGTGATTAGTTTTTTGCAAGGGTGATCACAAGTGAGATTTGTATCTCATTGACAATAATTGTTTTTATATTTTTATAAATAAGGAGTTAGCAGGATTCGATAAATTGGGATGATTTTCGTGTGATACCTGCAAATATTAATGACTGTGATAAGCTAATGGTTCAGCCATAAAATAAAAAAAGGTCAATTGAAATGGAAAAGTTGGCATCTCTGTACCACGAACACATCTCTACATTGCAACAACGTACCCGCGAAGTACTGGCCCGTAATCAATTGGATGCTTTGCTTATTCACTCCGGTGAATTACAGCGTATTTTCTTGGATGACAGAGACTATCCTTTTAAAGTTAGTGCTCACTTCAAAGCTTGGGTACCTGTAACTAAAGTACCTAATTGTTGGTTATGGGTAGATGGCATTAATAAGCCTAAATTATGGTTTTATTCACCGATAGATTATTGGCACAGTGTAGAACCGTTGCCAACTAGCTATTGGACTAAAGAAGTTGAAATGATTCATTTGGCAAATACCGGAGATATCAATTCAGAGTTAAGTCCTTATGTGAAACAGAATGTTGCTTATATTGGTTGTTCACAACCAAGAGCAAAAGAACTTGGTTTTTCTGAACATAATATCAATCCGAAAGCTGTTTTGGATTATTTGCATTTTTATCGTTCATATAAAACAGATTATGAACTGGTCTGTATGCGTGAAGCGCAAAAAACGGCTGTTGTCGGGCATCTGGCAGCTCATGAAGCATTTCAGGCTGGAATGAGTGAATTTGATATTAATATATCTTATCTGATGGCAACAGGTCATCGTGATACAGATGTGCCTTATGATAATATTATTGCTATAAATGAAAATGCGGCTGTTTTGCATTACACCGTATTGCAGCACAATGCACCTTTAGAAGTGCGTAGTTTCCTGATTGATGCTGGCGCTGAATATAATGGTTATGCAGCAGATATCACCCGTACTTATTCAGCAAAAAGTAATAATGAATTTGCTGTTCTGGTTAGAGATATGAATGCTGAACAAAAAGCGCTAATCAGTACGATTAAAGCAGGAGTTCGCTACACCGAATATCATATTCAGATGCATCATCGGATTGCTAACTTACTGAAAAAACACGGTATCGTTAAAGATATCAGTGAAGAAGCTATCATTGAAAAAGGGCTGACAACGCCATTCTTTCCACATGGTATTGGTCATCCTCTTGGATTACAGGTCCATGATGCTGCAGGGTTTATGCAGGATGATACAGGTACACATTTAGCAGCTCCGGCCATATATCCATATCTGCGTTGTACCCGTATTCTGGAACCCCGTATGGCGCTAACTATCGAGCCGGGCCTTTATTTCATTGAATCGTTGCTTGCACCTTGGCGTGAAAGTGAGTTCAGTAAGCACTTTGATTGGAATAAAATTGGGATGCTTAAACCATTCGGTGGTATTCGTATCGAAGATAATATTGTTATTCATGAAAATAAGGTGGAAAACATGACTAGGGATCTGCAACTGCCATAATGAAGCCTTATTTGATACCCGCAGCTCCAGTGAGTTTGACTGAAGAGATTAAAAAAAGTCGCTTTATTACCCTGTTGGAGCATACCTGTGGGGTAGATGAAGCTAAGGCGTTTATCCAGCAAATCAAAGCTCAGTACCCTGATGCCCGGCATCATTGCTGGGCATTTGTTGCTGGTGCTCCGGATGATTCACAACAATTGGGTTTTTCTGATGATGGGGAGCCTTCAGGGACCGCAGGTAAGCCGATACTATCCCAGCTTATGGGAAATAATGTCGGTGAAATAACCGCAGTTGTTGTCCGTTATTTTGGCGGAATAAAATTAGGCACTGGTGGATTAGTAAGGGCATATGGAAATAGTGTCCAACAGACGCTGAAATTACTGGAAACAAAATATAAGGTTCCACAGAAGGTCTGCTCCTTGCAGTGTGAATATGCCCATATCTCTATGATTGAACAGTTATTACAGAAATCAGAGGGGCAGATTATTGCCAGTGAATATGCAGAGAATGTTACTTTGCGAATTTCACTTCCAGCTACCCTGGTGGGTGAAGTCGGTGATAAATTACGTGATCTGAGTCGTGGTGTACTGTATTTAACACCTGATCTGTAAATATTCTCTGTTAACTGGATTTCTAAGGAACCAGCTGAATGCATTTTCGTGCCATAACCCGTATTGTTGGGCTGCTTGTCATTCTTTTCTCTGTCACCATGATTATTCCAGGGTTGGTAGCCCTAATCTATCGTGATGGCGCTGGGCGTGCATTTAGTCAGACATTTATTTTTGCTTTAGTTATCGGTTTAATGCTTTGGATACCAAACCGGGAACAAAAACATGAATTAAAGCCTCGGGAAGGATTTCTTATCGTTGTTTTGTTTTGGACGGTACTTGGTAGTGTCGGGGCTTTACCTTTCATTTTTTCTGAGCAGCCAAATCTTTCTATTACGGATGCATTCTTTGAATCTTTCTCTGGTTTAACAACAACGGGTGCTACAACACTTATTGGGCTTGACACCTTGCCTAAAGCAATTCTCTTCTATCGGCAGATGTTGCAATGGTTGGGGGGGATGGGGATTATTGTGCTGGCTGTTGCAATATTGCCTCTGCTTGGGGTCGGAGGAATGCAGCTTTATCGGGCTGAAATGCCTGGACCTTTGAAAGATAATAAAATGCGTCCACGAATTGCTGAAACAGCAAAAACTCTGTGGTTGATTTATGTGTTACTGACAATTGCCTGTGCTCTGGCGTTATGGGCAGCTGGTATGTCAGTTTTTGATGCTATTTCTCACAGCTTTTCAACCATTGCAATTGGTGGGTTTTCTACTCATGATGCCAGTATTGGTTATTTTAATAGCCCAGTGATAAATACTATCATTGCGATTTTTCTGCTGATTTCTGGTTGTAATTTTGGTCTGCACTTCGCGGTGTTAACGGGACGCAGCCTGACAGTGTACTGGCGGGACCCTGAATTCCGTATGTTCATCTCTATTCAATTAGCACTGGTGATTATCTGTACTTTTATCTTATGGCACTATGCTGTTTATAAATCGGGAATGGAGACACTGAACCAAGCTTTTTTCCAGGTTGTTTCAATGGCGACAACGGCTGGGTTCAGTACAGATAGCTTTGCCCGCTGGCCATCATTTTTGCCAATACTGCTGCTGTGTTCTGCTTTTATCGGTGGCTGTGCGGGTTCGACGGGGGGGGGGCTGAAAGTCATTCGTATCTTATTGCTATTCCTCCAAGGTTCCCGTGAGTTGAAGCGGTTGGTTCATCCGAATGCGGTTTATACCCTAAAATTAGGGCGAAGAGCATTACCTGAACGTATTATTGAAGCTGTCTGGGGATTCTTCTCTGCTTATGTTTTGGTATTTATCATCAGCTTGTTATTGCTTATCGCCACTGGAGTAGATGAACTTTCTGCTTTTTCTGCGATAGCCGCTACACTGAATAATCTAGGGCCTGGGTTGGGTGTTGTTGCTGATAACTTCACTGCAATGAATCCAGCGGCTAAATGGATATTAGTTATAACGATGTTGTTTGGCCGCTTGGAAGTATTTACTTTGTTAGTTTTATTTACACCGACCTTCTGGCGTGAATAATCTATTGGAAGAAGGATATCGCTATGAACTGCTTATTGCTTTATTCCAGTCGGGATGGGCAGACTAAGAAAATTATTACCTACATTGCTGAGAATCTACACAGAGCAGGGCAGATATGTGATCTCAGAGACTTGGCAATAGCAGAAACAATCGATTTGAAATCTTATGACAAAGTTATGATTGGAGCTTCAATCAGATATGGTCATTTTAGTTCAGCACTGAAGAAATTTTCTATTTGTCATCAACAGCAGCTTAATAAAATGCCAACCGCATTTTTTGGCGTGAATCTGACAGCAAGGAAACCAGAGAAGCGTACACCTGAAACGAATGTGTATGTCCGTAAATTTTTGCTTAATACCCCATGGCAGCCAGATCTGTGTGGTGTTTTTGCTGGTGCGTTACTTTATCCTCGTTATCGCTGGTTTGATCGTGTAATGGTTAAACTGATCATGAAGATGACAGGTGGGGAAACTGATACAACCAAAGAAATTGAATATACCGACTGGCAGCAAGTCGATCATTTTGCTGATGATTTCCTTGGAATGGTGAGTGAAAAATAACTGATTTGTTCTTTTTTTCAGTGTTTAGTTGAAAAAAACCGCGAACAAAAGTTTTTTTTAAATAAACGCTTGCCAGCGGCGAAGAACACCCTATAATGCGCCACCACTGACCGACACAACGCTGACAAAGCGTGTGAGGCCAGGCAGAGCAAAGCAAATAAGCGCTTGACTCT
>NZ_JBEJZY010000037.1:0-57683 GCF_040256935.1 Photorhabdus viridis | reverse complement strand
AGCGGCGGGACTCGTCGTTTCTGCCCATGGAGGCCAGTGTAAATCCGTCACACAGACGGTTGCGGCCTAGGAAGTGGGAAGCCTCGCCCGACAGGGCGGGGAGCAGTCACGGTTAATCTTAGACGAAAGGCGCGGATCCGCGCCCTAAAAGGTAAAAACACCTGTTCAAATAAATATTAGTGCAACCGGCTCTTTTTTTCTGACCTGATTTCAGCGATATCACCAGCATCAAAAATATAGTGCGTACCGCAGTATTCACACTCCATATTGATGTTGCCATCTTTCTGCAAAATATGATTAACATCCTCATCGGAAAGTGTGACTAACGTGTCAGCACAACGTTGACGAGAGCAAGTACAGCGGAATTCAACGGGTTGCGGCTCATATAATACAACATCCTCTTCATGATAAAGACGATGCAAGATCTCTTTAACTTCCAGTGAAAATAGCTCTTCACCTTTAATGGTTGCAGTAAGCTGTACCAGATGATCAAATACGTCTGCACTACCTTGCTCCGCAGCGGGCAAAATCTGTAGCAACATACCGCCGGCAGCGATCTTTCCATCCTGAATACCGGTACGGATAAACAGACGGGTTGGTAACTGTTCAGACTGTCTGAAATAATCATCCAAACATTCCGCCAGCGTTTCACCTTCCAATGCAACGACACCCTGATAACGCTCACCATGAGTTGGTGTAATGGTAATGACCATATAGCCTGTGCCAATCATCTGCTTCAAGCTGCTATTTTCAGCAACTAATCCGTCAATACGGGCGACACCACGCATTTGTTGCTGATGATTACCGTTAATGACGGCCAGTTTTACCGGGCCATCTCCCTGAATTTGGACAGTAATATCACCATCAAACTTCAGTGTCGCCGTTAATAAACTGGTTGCTACCAATAGTTCTCCCAATAATTGCTGTACCGGCTGCGGGTAATCATGATTTTCCAGAATATGCTGGTAAGTTTCACTGGCTAAAACCAGCTCACCACGTACAGAATAATTCTCAAACAAAAAGCGGTGTAATTGGTCTTGTTTAAACATAAATATCTCTCACTGGAGCAGATTATTCCTACTCACTTAATTTGGTGTTTTTGAACTTAATCAGCGTGCGTCTTTCTTTTTTATCCGGCCGGCGATCAGGATGAGGCATAGTTAATGCGTTCATTTTACGGGCTATTGCTAGTTTTTCCCGGTTAACAATACTTTCTTCAGTCTCCCGGTAAAGTTGTTGAGCTTCCGGTGCACCGCGCCGATGGCTGCTTAACGAAAGAACGTTAACAGTACGTTCATCATTACCCTGACGCAGTTTAATTTTAGCTCCGAGTTCAACCACTTTACTCGGTTTACTTCGTTGACCATTATAATGAACTTTACCGCCATCTATCATTTCCCGTGCCATAGCCCGTGTTTTATAAAAGCGGGCAGCCCACAGCCATTTATCCAGACGGACAGCTTGATTGGAGTCTGAATTATCTTTCATTTTTTTCTCCCAATATCAGCTCCGGCGAAAAAGCCAAGCCTAACACACCATTGCTGATTATCGCCAATATGTAGGTGGGAAAGCCGTATCAAAACAGCTATCGTAATACTGCCTGATTTTGCTTAAACGTTGTTTGTTTTGCCGGTTTTTCTTAACAGCTAACACCAAATTAATGACCAAAATCGCCAAAAGCGCTAAGAGTAAAAGCGTTGTGCCAATGCAACGGATCAGCGTCATGGAATCCAGTGCACTATGTAATATAATCCGGCGGGTTCCATTAGTATCTACGGACAATTCTGTAATAATTCCTATTGTCTCAAATGGTGTTTGCAACACCGTATCCGATAACCGCTGTAACTCACGCCATTGTTCTAAAGCACTATGGTCATAAGAAACAATTGCCGGCGTGATATATTCAACCAGCTGTTTACCTTCCTCACTGATCAGCAGAACACCGCCCGGAGAAGGGCTATTAAGCAGGATTGCTATTTTATCTATTTCCCGGTAGATAAATGATGATGTAGTCGCATCAACCAGCTTTCCCAGCGCTTCAGCCCCCGCTGGACGCAATAAAACATGGATGTCATCAAACTTGCCATCTTCTGTATTCTTTAACAAAGTTGTCCAATCATTGGCGCTACCCAGGTTAACCAAAGCATTCTTCAATCGGAAACAGTCTACTTCTTTTCCACATAATTTATTAGTTTTCAAGATGATATCAGGGAAATCATCCAATAAAATCATACCAGATTTGGCAATCTCCTGAGCAAAACCTGAATTAATCACATCGCTATTTTCCTGTAGACGTAATTGCTTATTAACGGTTGCAATCAGTTTAGCCGCATTTTTTATAACTTCTGATTCTTGGATTGGCAGCGAATTAGTACTATTCCAATATATCCCTGAGCAATCGAATGGAGAAAAATAAGTGTTTCCTTTGCCGTTCATATTATTTGGCGGCATATAACACATACCAACCCCTTTTACTTTCAGGATATCCCCAACCCGCAACGCCATCTCTTTCATTGTATTAGCATCAGTGACAACTTTCGTGCTGCTACCACGCAACCAGGCCAAACTGAGTTTCATTGGTACACTAACCGGCTGATAAAAATAGAGCAGCAGCATAATAAGCAAGCTGCCGCCAATCATTATTAAATTTTTCCCATAACGGTGATAAGGGTAATTTTTCTCCTCATTGTGCAAAGAGAGATAATGCCCTTGCCTGACTACCTGGCCGTTAGTGTAAATATCGATATTGGTTTTCTGATCAAGATCACAGGTAACATAAGATTCCCAATGAGATGGGTAAATTAAATCAATTCCACCAAGAGAGATATTACTCATTTGCCCTTGTTCAAATTCTCCAAATAATCCCCACCGTTTTGGTATACCGGTAAAACAGTGAATATCTTGGCGCCTGCGTCTTGAAGACGGACAGAACAACGGCCAAACACTGACAGCCATTAAAGTACCAGCAATCAACATCAACCACGGCAAAAACAGTATCGGTGAGAGTAACGCAAGGAACCAAATAAAAAATCCGAGACACAAGAATCCTCCCTCCCAAATACCTGATGAGTGATTCAACCGGTATTCTTCCACTGTCTCTTTACGGATATTTTGTAATTTTATGCTGGTATCGCCATTTTTTTGGATCGATGCCTGCTGATGGGACATATCTGAAACTACTGGAGCAGAAGGAAAATCCCGTTGAAAATCTTTCAGGAAGTGACCATTAATCGAAATAACAAGTGGTATTCCCGCAGTGTGAACAACATCAATAATATTTTGTTGTTTAATAAAAGGCTCAAGGAAAAATGGCAAATGAACTTCTGCCATATCAATATAATAACGCCAGTTATGTGGTTCATCTGAGGCAACAGAAAACCGGGTAATGGAATTACAGATAGTATAAACCGTGTCATTTTTGTCCGTCAGAATTAACCCGCTTGTTTTATTGATACGGTCGGTTAAAACCAGTGGCAACACCTGCTTCAGATAACATTCAATAGCCTGATATTCATCAACATGAAGTTTACGATAGGTCGGGTCAGCAACAGAAGGCAGATAACGGGCGTTATCATGCGGCTTCCATCTGAAAATCAGAAAAGAAGCCATTATAATCAGGCTAATTATCAAGATAGCCAATATAACGGCTGTTGAGTTCATTTTTTCCCCATATCTATGACAATATTGCTATTGTTGCTTGCAAAATAGCAACCACTCGTTCAGTTCTGAATCAGGTTATTTCTATCTGTTTTTTTAATTTATTTTACAACAAGTTATATAGTCACCTGCTGAACTATCTATAACACAGATCTATTTCCAAAGAGGATAAAGATAACAGTAACAACGATGACAAGCGATAATCACTATCATTTATCAAAATAATCGGCCATATTTAGCCAATCTATGGAGTGTACCTAATTTCATCATAAAACCTAAGGTTAATGAAATAATTTATGACGTAATAATGCACAGACACTCAAATCAACCAAATATTAATGCCATCAGGGGCAACTATGAATGACCAGAAAAACCCTAAAATCCTGAACATAGAGAACATTGCCCATTCACGCTTATTTCATATTCAGTCAATCGATCTCGAATTCAGTAACGGTGTAAAACGCGTTTATGAACGGATGCGTCCAGCAACCCGGGAAGCGGTTTTAATCGTCCCGGTCATTGGAGATGAATTAATACTTATCCGTGAATACGCAGTAGGTATTGAGCAATACGAATTAGGCTTTCCCAAAGGCGCTATCGACTCTGGTGAAAGTATCCTTGAAGCGGCTAACCGTGAATTAAAGGAAGAAATCGGTTTTGGCGCCAGAAAAATAGAGCAATTAGCCAAACTCACTATGGCTCCGTCCTATTTTTCCAGCAAAATGAATATTGTTATTGCGGAAAATCTCTATCCGGAAAGCCTGGAAGGGGATGAGCCTGAACCATTATCACAAATACGTTGGCCAATAACCGATATGATGTCATTACTGGATCACGCTGACTTCAACGAAGCGCGAAATGTCTGCGCCCTGTTTTTAGCGCAAAAACACTTATACCGTCGTTGAAGTTAACAGGCACAACGGATTTCCCATTGTGCCTGATTTATTATCAGAATAGCTCCTGACTTTCACCATTCTCGATCAACGTTGTGCCAACTTCCTGCACCGCGCTCTCTGTAGGCTGAGTTCCGTCAATGAAGTATTCACTACGGGTATCACCACCACCGCCAGCAAGTTTACCTGTTTTACGATCTATCACGACGGAAACAACACCCGGAGGGGGGGCTACTTCTTTTTCAGGAACACCCTCCAGTGCAATTTTCATAAAGTCATCCCAAATTGGCTGCGCACTCTTAGCACCCGCCTCACCACCACTGGCTGCTGTACGACCAAGGCTTCTACGGTGATCGTCAAAACCAAGCCAGACAGTCGTCACAATATCCGGCCCATAACCTGAAAACCAAGCATCCTTTGAACTGTTGGTTGTCCCGGTTTTACCACCAATATCACGACGTTTCAGATCGCGCGAGGCGCGCCACCCCGTACCGCTCCAACCTGGCTCACCAAAAATATTGGTATTCAAAGCATCATGGATAAGAAATGCCAAAGGGGTACTGATAACGTGAGGAGCATATTTTTGCCCATCTTCACTACCATCAACTACCGGAACTTTCTCTAATTCAGGCAGCGGTAATATCTCCTGCTGCCCGACCTGAGATTGAGCCACATTTTCAATCGAGTTTTCAGAAAGTTCGATTGAACGCACAGTATCACCATAAATCACCGGAATATCACATTGCGGACACGCGATCTTAGGTTTCGCCTCAAACAGGATATTCCTATCTTCATTTTCAATTCTGGTAATGAAGTAAGGATCTATCAAATAGCCGCCATTGGACATGACCGAGTACCCACGCACTATTTGCATTGGTGTAAATGATGGGGATCCCAAAGCCAGAGATTCTGTACGAACAATATTTTGTGCCGGGAAGCCAAACCGTTGCAGGTAATCAGCGGCATAATCAACCCCCATCGCACGCATTGCCCGAACCATTACGGCGTTCTTCGATTGCCCTAATCCCTGACGCAAACGAATTGGCCCCGCATACGTTGGCGGGGAATTTTTCGGGCGCCAGTCAGTACCAGCGCCCGCATCCCAGCGGCTGATTGGCAGGTCATTAAGCAACGAAGCCAGCGTCAGCCCTTTATCCATCGCAGCGGTATAGAGAAACGGTTTAATATTGGAACCAATCTGACGTAATGACTGCGTAACACGGTTAAATTTACTTAAGCTGAAATCGAACCCACCCACCAGCGCTTTTACAGCGCCATCATTAGGATCAATAGAAACCAAAGCCGCATTAACTTCCGGCATTTGTGACAACCACCAGATATCTTTTACTTTCCGAACCCAAATCTGTTCACCAGCCTGAACCACTTCATTCACACTACGTGGAACCGCACCCTGCACACTATCAGATTTGAATTTTCTGGCCCAACGGACACCCGCCATCGGTAATTCTGCACTGCTGCCATCAACCAGCATCACCGTCGCTTGATCAGCGCCCGTGCTGGTCACAACCGCCGGCATTAACGGCCCATAATTTGGCTGAGCCTTAAGCTTCTTAACAATCTGTTCCCTATCCCAGACAGGTTCACCCACTTTCCACAACACTTCCTGCGCCCCGCGATAGCCATGACGCATATCGTAATCAATGATGTTATTACGCACCGAATCCGTAGCAGCCAACTGAAGATTGCGGGTAATCGTGGTGTAAACTTTATAGCCGTCGGTATAAGCATTCTCGCCATAACGCTCAATCATGTCCTGACGTACCATCTCAGCCAAATAGGGCGCAGAAAAAGCAATCTGAGGCGCATGATAATTAGCCGCCAGCTTTTCACTTCTGGCTTGATTATATTGCTGCTGAGTAATATAGCCCTGATCGAGCATACGGCTCAGAACCACATTCCGGCGGTTAATCGCCCGGCCATAAGAATAAAGCGGGTTAAAAGTAGAAGGGGCTTTTGGCAGACCGGCAATCATGGCCATTTCACTCAATGTCAATTCATTGACACTCTTACCAAAATAAACCTGAGCCGCAGCCCCAACACCATAAGCCCGGTAACCGAGATAAATTTTATTGAGATAGAGTTCAAGGATCTCATCTTTATTCAGTAACTGCTCAATCCTGATAGCCAGAAAAACTTCCTTGATTTTACGCATCAATGTCTTCTCAGGACTGAGAAAGAAATTTCTCGCCAATTGCTGAGTAATGGTACTGGCCCCTTGAGAAGCACGGCCTGAAGTCATCGCCACAGATGCCGCCCGGATAATTCCTATAGGATCAACGCCATGATGTTCATAAAAACGACTGTCCTCCGTTGCAATAAATGCCTTCACCATAACAGGTGGAATTTCGGACAGAGTAAGAGGCATACGACGCTTCTCACCATACTGAGCAATAAGCTCTCCATCCGCACTGAACACCTGCATTGGTGTCTGTAATCGAACATCTTTTAATGTCGCCACATCAGGTAACTGGGGCTCGATATATTTGTACATGCCAAAAATCGAGGCTGTTCCCAGAAAAATGCAACTCACGACAAAGATTAAAAAATACTTTACGAACTTCACCTGAAATTTCCCATGCCACGTTAGTTGGGTGGTTTATAAACAATCGGCGCGTAGTATAAAGGTTACACAGCACCTTGAATATGGTCTTTTATTAAAATTACTGATATGGAGATCGTCATATGTACTCACCAAAGTGGTATGTCGGACTGGACATCCAAAATGGAGCCATTCGTGCCGTCGCAGCCATAAAACGCCGTAGTGGCTGGCAGCTTCACCACTGCTGGCAATATCTTTTATCTGATGCGGTTATGCCAGAAGGTCGTTTACAGCGACCAGAGATATTATGCGATATATTAAATCAATGGCGCCAAAAATTACCCAAAAAAATCAGTTTCAGACTCGCCTTACCTGTACAACAAACATTGCAGCGGAATCTGACGTTACCTTCAGATATCACTCTTAAAGAACCGGAACAAGGCTGGTTTATCAACGCCAGCGCCGAAAAACAATTTCCCTTTAACACCCGAGAACTGGCTCTGGATTACCGTATTATCGAGCAAAACGCTTATATCAGCGCAGCCCGTCAGAAAGATCTGGATACCTGGCTACAATGCCTTGCACAAGCAGAAATTTTCCCGGACGCTATTGATATTGCCCCCTGTGCACTACGCTATATAGCGCAATATGCTGGCGTTCCGGCTGATAGCTGGCTGCTGCACCGGCAACAATCCAGTTGGTTATGGGTATCTCCTGCCAATGCACCCTTTGCTTATGATTTGGTATCAGCAAATACCGCAACTTCTCCACTACAGGTTATTAACCAATTACCGGCCTCATCCATAACTAAAAAGAATATTTATTACAGCAGCTACCAACAGGAAACTCTGCCTGAAGGAACTTACTCCTGGGATATGCTGGCAGCATTCCGTCACTATCAACCACCGCTGCCGGTTCAACTGATGGAATATGTGATAGCCGGCGGCTTGGCACTCAGACCGGATGATAAATGATGTATCAGGTTAATTTTCTACCCTGGCGACAAACCCGGCTGAAGTCCCGCTATCGTTGGTGGACGATTCTTCTCCTATTGCAATTTGCGTTGTGGCTGGCAGTGCTCGTCTGGATGTCGTTGAAACAACTGGAAACAATTAACAAGCATCAAAGACAATTGCAAAAACTCAACCAGCAACAATTACATTTACAACAACAGATAGTTCAGACAAAAGAGGCGTTCAATCTTCACAACAAACTGGCCTATAAATTAAAACAACAACAAACGCGGCTGAAACAGAATCAGCAACATTTGAGATTATTCAATGAATTACCTGAATTACTACCGGAAGGAAGTTGGCTAACCGCTTTCGATGATCATGCAGGTCAATTGAAATTGGTTGCTAACAGTCTGGATTATTCCAGTATGACATCGCTGCTGGATAATCTCGAAAATAACGGGCAACTATCTGAAATTCAATTGAAAAAAATGACCACCACTGAACAGCAAATCAGGCAGTTTATTATTGACGCGAACTGGCAGACGGAGATACCCGATGATAAAAAATGACTATTTATGGTGGTTTGCCAAACCCGCCTGGCTGCTCTTTATTTGGCAGCAAACTATCATCATCCTGGTCCTGATCTTGTTTTATCTTTTCTTCTGGCAAGAGAAAGCTGAACGGGAAATTAGACTGACACAGGAAATAATCGTCCAGCAAACTAATACAAAATCAGCCAATAACCAGCTAAATCAGTTACCTCCGTTGGAAGATATACGGCAACAGATAAACCAAATTGAAAATGAACTTAACCAGCCACCACAAAACACCGTAAAAATTACCGCAGTAAAACAACTACAACAACCGTTGATAAATTCTGGCGGGCAAGTTATTGAATGGCAACGTAAAAATGAAGGAGAAAAAACGCTCTGGCAAATAACGATTTATTTAAACTATGAACAAATGCTGGATTTTCTTGATGCATTACAGGCGTTATACCCGCCGCTGCTGATCAAACAGTTTTCTGTTTCTCCATCAGGTGAATCTCTAAATGTCAAAATGACCTTGTCAGAAACCTCATATGAGGAATTTTATGACTAAAATATTTATTCTGTTTATCATTTTCCTGCCTGCTATCTGCATTGCAGAAATAAGAAACCCTTTTGCTCCACCAATAACAGAGACAGAAGAGCAACCTATTGAGTTATTTGATCAATCAGTCAATGAAGCTGAGATTCAGCACCTCTCAACAGCATTACAATATGCAGACGCAGAAAAAATTGCCCTTAATCTCAGACAAAATATACCCGCACTGATGACCAAAGAGGGTAAGGCTGATTTTGATCCTGAAACTAACAGCCTGATTTTGCAGGATAGCCCCATTGCAATCGCTCAGATAAAAAGCTGGCTGAAAGAAATAGATACACCACAACAGCAGGTGCAGATTACCGCACATATCGTAACCAGCAGCAGGGAAGCATTGCATGAATTGGGAGTCTATTGGGGGATGCCGATAGGAGATCAACTTAATACATCAACAGGCATAAACCGCCTGAATATCAACCAAGCTGCCAACGACAACATGCACCGATTTGCGTTCAATATTGCCCGCATCCATACCCGTTTGTTGGAAATGGAACTCAGCGCCTTAGAACAGGAAAACCAACTGGATATTATCGCTAGCCCAAGACTAACCGCTTCACATCAACAGCTAGCCAGCATTAAACAAGGCTCTGATATCCCCTATGTCAGTCAGGAAAAAGAAAAAAGTACCGTGCAATTTAAAGAAGCTGTACTTGGAATGGAAGTCACACCTCATATACTGAGAAAAGATAAAATCAGACTCTCGCTGAAAATCAGTCAAAACATGCCGGGAATCTCAATCAGTCAAGGTGGAGGTGAGAATTTAACCATCGACAAACAAGAAATAGTGACTCAAGTTACTGTAAAAAATGGTGAAACACTTATTCTCGGTGGAATTTTTCAACAGAAAAAAAGTGAGAAAACCCAAAATGTGCCTTATCTATCAGACATCCCTTTGATCGGTTCATTATTTAGCCAAAAAGGTCATAAACACAGCCGACGTGAGTTGGTGATATTTATCACGCCTCAATTGATGGATATTTAATCGAATGAAAAAATATAACCACTATATCAGTGATGTCGGCAGTAAAAAATTCAGCAATTAGGTATGATTATGCGCAGATTTTTTCATCTAACCCTGTTTATAGATTTGACGCTGAGTCCGATTTAGCATACAAGAGTGAGCTAATTGAATAGTCGGCCTCCAGGAAACCTCGTTCTTCAGGACGGGAAGGAAAGGAAGTGGTTTTCCCACTAACGATTAATTTTTGCATTTTTACATTTTCCTATGTAGTGTGTGACCCTATGAAACACGCATATAAAGCGCGAAATATCAAAGCTGACAGTGTTAGCCTACGGAGAGAAGGTAAGCTTGGGCTCGCGTCACTGCGAGTCAGGTACGTCTCTGTGAAGTGGGAATCCTCTTCCTTTTAGGAAGAGGAGTAGTCAAGAGGGTTTCAGTTTAGGTCCCGCTGCTAATTTGATTGGCGGGGCGGGTTATCATTAACGAATAGTCTTAGTAATACCAAAAACATGGCAGAGAAACGTAATATCTTTCTGGTTGGGCCTATGGGTGCCGGCAAAAGCACTATTGGTCGTCAGTTAGCTCAGCAACTCAATATGGAGTTTTATGACTCCGATCAAGAAATTGAGCGACGTACCGGAGCTGACGTGGGCTGGGTATTCGATGTGGAAGGTGAAGAGGGCTTCCGCGAACGCGAAGAAAAAGTGATTAACGAACTCACTGAAAAACAAGGCATTGTACTGGCGACTGGCGGGGGCTCTGTTAAATCCAGAGAAACCCGTAATCGTCTGTCTGCCCGTGGTGTCGTGGTCTACTTGGAAACCACCATTGAAAAACAGTTAGCACGCACCCAGCGCGATAAAAAACGTCCTTTACTTCAAGTTGATGCACCAGCACGCGAAGTTTTAGAAAATTTAGCGAACGAACGTAATCCTCTGTATGAGGAAATAGCTGATGTCACTATCCGTACCGATGAACAAAGCGCTAAAGTTGTCGCTAACCAAATCATTGAGTTACTGGAAAAGAACTGATTCAAGCAAGTCTGTACAGCGATAAACAATAAAGGCGAAGGCTGCTATGGAAGAGATCACTGTCACTTTAGGGGAGCGTAGCTACCCAATTACTATCGCAAAAGGGTTATTTGATGATCCTTCTGCTTTTGCGCCCCTAAAAGCAGGTCAGCAGGTTATGCTGGTGACAAATCAAACCCTGGCTCCGTTGTATCTGGCAAAAGTAAAAGCCACTTTGCAGCTAGCCGGGATTCAAGTAGATGAAGTTATTCTACCCGATGGTGAACAGTACAAATCTCTTTCCGTATTAAATGACGTATTTTCTGCTTTACTGGAAAATAACCATAGCCGGGATACAACCCTTATCGCTCTCGGTGGCGGCGTAATCGGTGATTTAACTGGTTTTGCCGCTGCCTGTTATCAACGTGGCGTACGTTTTATTCAGGTTCCTACCACCCTTCTTGCTCAGGTTGATTCCTCTGTTGGAGGAAAAACCGCAGTAAACCATCCTTTTGGCAAAAATATGATAGGTGCATTCTATCAGCCGGCCTCTGTGATGGTCGATCTTAATTGCCTGCAAACACTTCCAGCCCGTGAGCTTTCTTCAGGTCTGGCTGAGGTAATTAAATACGGTATCATTCTCGACAGCGAATTCTTTAGCTGGCTTGAAAATAATATGGATAAACTACTCAATCTTGATGACCAGGCAATGGCTTACTGCATCCGTCGTTGCTGTGAATTGAAAGCAGAAGTTGTCGCAGCAGACGAAAAAGAATTGAGCGGCCTGCGTGCCTTGCTGAATCTTGGTCATACATTTGGTCACGCAATTGAAACAGAAATGGGATATGGCGTCTGGCTGCACGGAGAAGCTGTTGCCGCAGGAATGGTTATGGCAGCAAGAACCGCTCAACTGGCTGATAATTTCTCTGAGCAGGATACTCAACGTATTATCCGATTGCTGGAGCGGGCAAATCTGCCTATATACGGGCCAAAAAACATGCCGCCGGAAGCTTATCTCCCGCATATGATGCGGGATAAAAAAGTTATAGCAGGTAAATTACATCTGATTCTTCCAACAAAAATTGGCAAAGCTAATCTCCGTTCAGACATTCGACATGATTGTGTCCTTGAAGCTGTCCGCCAGTGTTTACCACCTGAAAATGTGTAATTATCAATAAATTAAATGTTTTTTTGCATACATCTGGTTGTTGTGTCATAAAATAGCTACTTTATCAGACAAATTTTCATTCATTGCTATTTAGGTCAGCCTATCGGACCGACTTTAATTGCAATTGGCAGTATTAGCTCTGTTTGGAGGGCATATGGACGAATTCAAATCAGAAAATGAACAAAGGGCAGATAACGAGTTTAGGCCAGATACCTCAGACCGCCGTCCTTCACGATCACGCCAACCATTAAACAAACCCAAGTTTGCGGTTTCACGCCAGCAACTGATGATCGGGATTGGAATTTTAGTACTGCTATTGCTGATTATGGCTATCAGTTCTGCTTTAAAAGCGCCAACTGAACATGAGAAACAGCAATCTCCAAATGTTGCAGAAAAAAATATTGATTTATCAGGTTCACCATCCAAAAACGATAACAACCAATCCGTCACATCGGAGAATACCACTGCAAATACAATTAACGGGCCACAGGAAATCAATATTCCGCCTGTCAGTGGTACCCCAACGCAACCTCAACAGCCCCAAGTTAACAATGGTGAAAGCCAGCGCATTGAATTACCTGGACATACTCCTGATGCGCTGACTCAACAACAAAGTAATATAAATCATGCAGTGCAGAATCTGAATCAGGCCCAGCAACCGCAGACAGTAACACCACCACCAGCGGTACAGCAGAAACCGGAAAATATCCATCCACTGAAACCCGAAACACCTGCTAAATCAAAACCATCTACAAATCATACCAGCAACAGCAAAAATAATGCGGCCGGCAGTAATCCGCTGAAAGCTCCGATAAATCACTACACTTTGCAATTAAGTAGCGCCAGCCGTTCAGATACACTGACTGCTTTTGCTAAAAAGAATAACCTCACTCATTACAAAGTTTATGAAACTAAACGTAATGGAAAAACCTGGTTTATTTTGATTCATGGTGATTACAGTTCTGTTTCTGAAGCCAAACGGGCCGTTTCATCTCTGCCAGCCGAAATTCAGGCGAAAAAACCTTGGGTTAGAACGATGCAGCAAGTGCAACAAGACCTGAGAAGTTAAAACAATATTTATTAGGCGCTGATATGCTGTCCTAAACAGAGTACAATCTGCGGCTCTGGAATGATTGAGTAATTAATTGACAGCATGAAAAAAAAACGCGCTTTCTTAAAATGGGCCGGTGGAAAATACCCGCTGGTAGATGATATCAAACGTCATCTACCAGCGGGTAATTGTCTGATAGAGCCATTTGTTGGCGCAGGTTCTGTTTTTCTGAACACAGACTATGATTCTTACATCCTCGCTGATATCAACAGTGACCTAATTAACTTGTACAACACAGTAAAATTCAGGGCTAATGAGTTTATTACTCATACACGCCCTCTGTTTACCCAGGAATACAACACCGCCGAACATTTTTATCAGCTACGGGAACAATTTAACCAAAGTACCAATCCGTTCCAGCGTAGCGTGTTATTCCTTTATCTCAATCGCCATTGTTACAACGGCCTCTGTCGTTATAATTCTCATGGTAAATTTAACGTACCGTTCGGCCGTTATAAAAAACCCTATTTTCCTGAAGACGAATTACACTGGTTTGCTGAAAAATCTCAAAATGCCACTTTTATCTGTGAGCACTATCAACACACTTTGAACAAAGCACGGGAAGGCTCGGTTATCTATTGCGACCCACCTTATGCCCCTCTGTCAGCAACAGCAAACTTTACGGCGTATCACACCAACAGTTTTAACATTGCAGATCAGGAAAATCTGGCACAGATTGCATTTAAGTTATCATCAGAACGTGCAATTCCTGTTTTGATATCCAATCACGATACGCCAATGACACGAAAATGGTACCATCAGGCTTCACTTCATATTGTCAAAGCACGTCGCACTATCAGCAGGAATATCCTTGCACGCAGTAAAGTAGACGAACTTTTGGCCTTATATCGCTAACTTATCCACCCCCTTTTGCCTCGCATTAAGGGAGATAGAAACGATTTGGAGAAGATAATGAAAGATTTTCTGATTGCCCCATCCATTTTATCTGCAAATTTTGCGCGGCTGGGTGAAGATACAGCAAAAGTACTGGCCGCAGGTGCAGACATTGTTCACTTTGATGTGATGGACAACCATTATGTTCCTAACCTGACTATCGGCCCTATGGTCTGTCAGGCTCTGCGGGATTATGGCATTACTGCGCCAATTGATGTTCATCTGATGGTAAAACCGGTTGACCGCATTATCCCAGATTTTGCCAAAGCAGGAGCGACTTACATTACCTTCCATCCAGAAACCAGTGAACATATTGACCGCAGCTTGCAGCTCATCAAAGAGCATGGTTGTAAAGCCGGCTTGGTATTCAATCCTGCAACTCCACTGAGTTATCTTGATTATGTTTTGGATAAACTGGATATCATTCTGTTGATGTCGGTCAATCCTGGGTTCGGCGGCCAATCTTTCATCCCTGGAACACTGGAGAAGCTGCGCCAGGTTCGTAAAATCATTGACGAAAGTGGTTATGATATTCGTCTTGAGGTAGATGGTGGTATTAAAGCCAGCAATATCGCAGAAGCGGCGGCCGCTGGTGCAGATATGTTCGTTGCTGGTTCTGCCATTTTCAGTCAGCCAGATTACAAAACCGTCATTGATAATATGCGTAGTGAATTGTTAAAGGTATCTCATGGCAAATAAGGTATTAAAAGGTATTCGTGCTATCGCCTTTGATCTGGACGGCACACTAGTAGACAGCGCAGGTGGTTTGGCTGATGCACTGGATCAGGCTCTGTTAGCTAAAGGTTTCCCTGCTCCGGGAAAAGAACGGGTTGCTGTCTGGGTGGGTAACGGCGCGGATATTATGGTCGAACGTGCGTTGACATGGGCCAGAGTCGAATTGACCACACAACTGCATCAAGAAACCCGTGAGCTGTTTGACCATTTCTATGAAACAACGGTAACAACAGGTAGCCAGTTGTTCCCGGAAGTCAAAGTCACATTGGCCGAACTGGCAAAACACAACCTGCCAATGGGTATCATCACCAATAAGCCAACACCTTTTATTGCTCCTTTGCTGGACTCTTTAGGTATCAGTGAATACTTTTCATTGGTGTTAGGCGGTGATGATGTTAAAAAGAAAAAGCCACACCCGGCACCTATTTATCTCACAATGGGCACATTCGGACTGCATAAGGAAGAATTGCTCTTTGTCGGTGATTCCCGTAATGATATTTTAGCGGCACAAGCGGCTGGTTGCCCTTGTGTTGGTTTGACCTATGGATATAACTACGGTGAATCTATTGAATTAAGCAATCCAGACTGCATATTAACGAATTTCTCGGATCTGCTATCCACAATTGGACTCCCATCTTTGAAACTTCAGGAAGCATAATAAAATGAATGAACCCACTGTATCTGAAAAACAAAACTCCCAAAAACCTATTGTATTCAGCGGCGCGCAGCCTTCCGGTGAATTAACCATCGGTAACTACATGGGGGCGTTACGTCAGTGGGTTAAAATGCAGGGTGATTATGACTGCATCTATTGCATCGTTGACCAACATGCAATCACTGTCCGTCAGGACCCAAAAGAATTGAGAAACCGCACTCTGGATACACTGGCGCTCTACCTGGCTTGTGGAATTGATCCAGAAAAAAGCACCATTTTCGTTCAATCCCATGTACCACAACACACTCAATTAAGCTGGGTCCTGAACTGCTATACCTATTTCGGTGAACTCAGCCGTATGACTCAGTTCAAAGACAAATCAGCACGCCATTCCGAAAACATCAACGCAGGTCTGTTTGACTACCCGGTACTAATGGCTGCGGATATTTTGGTATATCAAACAAACCAGGTCCCGGTAGGTATCGATCAGAAACAGCACCTTGAACTGAGCCGCGATATCGCTCAACGATTCAATGCTATCTACGGCGATATTTTCGCTGTGCCAGAACCGTTCATCCCAACTGGTGGCGCCCGTGTTATGGCCCTTCAAGACCCAGAAAAGAAAATGTCTAAGTCAGATGAGAACCGCAACAACGTTATCGCTCTGTTGGAAGACCCAAAATCAGCAGCTAAAAAGATTAAACGTGCAGTCACAGATTCAGAAGAGCCCCCCCGCGTTCGTTACGATCTCGAACAAAAACCAGGGGTTTCTAACTTATTGGATATCCTCGCTGGCGTTACCGGCAAAACTATTCCTGAACTGGAAACAGAATTTGCAGGCCAGATGTATGGCCATTTAAAAGGTGCTGTGGCTGATGCAGTTTCCAGTATGCTGACTGAGTTACAAGAGCGTTTCCATTATTTCCGTAATGATGAAGCCCTGCTGAACAAGATCATGGCAGAAGGTGCAGCGAAAGCAAAAGCCCGCGCTCAGATTACGCTGGATAAAGTGTACGAAGCTATTGGCTTTATTGCTCATCCTTAATAATTAACTCGAATTCTGTTTAAGCCGTCATTGGAAAATCTTCTTCTGAGTAGAAAACTTTCAGTGATGGTTTCTTCCATTTTAGGCAGTAAGCAATCACACCGCCTGAATTACGGCGAAATGTACCGATATGGTGAGCCGATTTCTTCTTCATTTGTTGAATCGACGATCAATGAAGTCATCGCTAAACGCATGGTGAAAAAGCAGCAGATGCAATGGAGCCAACAAGGTGTGCATTACTAACTCCAGACATGCGCAGCGGTACTCAATGATAATTTAAAAGCCCGATTCGAGCATTGGTATCCGGGCATAAAATTATGTGAAGAAACGGATCATAATTTGACAGAGGTGGTCGCTGCATAAGTGCCCCTGACTTTTTTATGCTCTCCTTAACAATAGCCAATTGCCATAATTTTTTGGTAGCGTTCCGCCAGTAATGTTTCAATATCGAGCTTTTTCAATGCTGACAAATCGGCGAGTAGCTGTTGTTTTAAATTTTCACCCGCGATCAAATAATCACGATGAGCACCACCAAGTGGCTCTGGGATAATAGTATCGATAATACCAAGCTCTTTGAGTCGTTTCGCCGTCATTCCCATCGCTTCAGCAGCAACCTGAGCTTTTTGTGCATCTTTCCAAAGGATAGATGCGCAACCTTCCGGTGAAATTGCCGCATAAGTACTGTATTCCAACATATTAATGCGATCACCAACCCCTATCGCTAACGCACCACCAGAGCAACCTTCTCCTGTGATCACACAGACGATTGGCGTTTTTAAGCAAGACATTTCCATAATGTTTCGCGCAATCGCTTCGGCTTGTCCCCGCTCCTCAGCACCAATACCTGGATAAGCGCCCGCAGAATCAATAAGAGTCACCACTGGTATATGGAAACGCTCGGCCATTTTCATTAAGCGTAATGCTTTGCGATAACCCTCAGGGGAAGGCATGCCAAAGTTGCGCATCACTTTTTCTTTCGTGGTACGGCCTTTTTGCTGCCCTATTACCATCACCGGTTGACCATCAAGACGAGCTAAACCGCCAACAAGGGCTTTATCATCTGCAAATGCTCGGTCACCCGCTAGCTCTTGAAACTCAGTAAAGATCAAAGAAACATAGTCGAGGGTGTAAGGTCTCATGGGGTGTCTGGCAAGTTGGACGATTTCCCAAGCGCCAAGTTGAGAAAAAATAGTTTTCGTTAATGAAAGACATTTCTTCTCAAGTAATTTGATTTCCTCGTCGATCTTAATATCCGACAGATGGCTATTTTCTTTAAAGGTCACTAAAGCGTCGATTTTTTCATTCAATTCGACGATTGGTTTTTCAAATGCGAGAAAATGAGTAGACATAGAATCCTTAACATGGTAACCATTCCATTTTTAATGGGGGTTATTAGCAGTAGAATTTTTGTTTTGTGACAGCGTCAATTTTTGAATAGGGGTTATTCCCCGCTAATCCCATGTTAGGGAGTTCGTGATTATAAGTCTATAACCATCGCGTTGTTTTATCTTGGTGACCATAGATTTTATGCTCTCGTATAGGTATACAGAGTGAAGTTTGTTATTTATTTCTGACCTTTTCATTCATCACATAAGCCCAGTCTTTCACCAACTCACTCCGATAGTAACTGACTCTGTCAAGGATAATATGAACCTTATGACTGACCGGATAGGTTTCACGGATGGCAATGAAGGATTCCGCGATGTAATTAACTATCGATACGGTCATACTCGCGTCCCCCGTTTTACTGATATCGGCCAGGTTCAGACGGGTACGGTTTCCCATTGTTTTCACTGCGGTTTTCTGGCCTTTGCACATCCAGCCATAAGCGAGTTTCGTCCCCTGCGTGGAATGGAGGCGTTCACGTTCGGCTTTTTGTTCATCGGCAATGAATATTTTCATGACTGATACCATGATCCTCATTTTGGGGAAAATCAAGCAGTTTCAATGAGCACGGGTATACTGCGATTTTGGATATTAACAGATAAAAAATAAAAAACACTAAAAAAATATAAAAACAAATGAAAACCATATTAAAAGATTGTAACTAAACGTAATGAATAATAAGTTAATTAACAAAATATAATAAAATTAACCACATATCATTTTATTAAAAATACAAATTAGATATTATATATGAAATATATTACATCAAATGAAATTATTTTTATAATAGGGATTTTGATGTAAATAATTTTACAGCCAGATTATATTCGCTTGAATTAATCACAGTGTGGAGTCTAATTTAATATTGTATATTATGGATACACATTAAGAAATAAAAGTATGGTATTTATCACAAAAAGGAATCTTAGATTCTCTTATAATAAGTTAAATTGCTAAGACAGCCGATCAGTTATTATGGTTGTCGCCTTTTTAGTCAAAGGAGAGTTCATTATTTACAATGATTAAAAAATTGTAGGCGCATTCTCAAAAGCAGCAACAAAATATTTATCTTTTCTAAAACTAAAAATTAGAACTATAACCATTGATAATGACCTAGGATTTACTGCTCATGATCGTACCTGTAAAAATTTAGGAAAAAATATTGTTCCCATCCTTATTATCTTTGAGATAAAGGGATAAAAGAGGATCTAATAGGTTATTTTCTAAAAACAAATTTTAATATCATTGATTGCTTGTAGGAGCCAAACCTAAGGGCGGTAGCGTACTCAAATAGGATAAAAGCTCACACCCAATCAGAGCGGTATTCTTTGCCGTTAATTTAATCAAATATAAGCTGGCTACGGAATTCACCTGCCCACGTTGCTATTTGACGTTTTAGCTTTATGGCTTCTTTAATACTGGTATCTTGATTAATCACATTTCGCCATTTGGGCGCTTACATCAACTATACCCTGAATCAATGGCCGAAGCTGCTGACCGATCTGGATAACGGGAATACCAGTATTGATAACAATGTCACTGAGCGGGATATTCACCCTTTACCACGGTGCGGAAAAACTGGTTATTTTCCACGTCAGCCAACTGTGCACTCACAAGTGCCAACTTGTACAGCCTGGTGATGACGTGTCGCGCGAATGACATCAATCCTTATTTTTACTTCCAGCACATATTTACCTAATTACCCAAACGCTATTCCGGTGAGTCTTTACTTGATCTTCTACCGTGGAATGTTAATCTCAGTGAGATTAAGTCTAATCGCACGGGTTAATTGGACGCTTACGAATCTCTTTGAAGCCGAATATATGTTTACGACTACTTTTGTCATAAAAATATATCATCCACTTGAATTGAGTCAGTGTCCATATAAGTTATATACTAAATTTAACATAAACTAAATAGGAAAATTATGGATAAGAAAGAAGTTATCGCTTATATAAAAGAAAAAATTATTTATGAAAATCTTGAACTCAGCGAATGGGGGCATGAACTATCAGATATTAAAGATGATACATCTTTAATATCTGACGATGGACTGGCTTTGGATTCTGTAGATTTACTTGATATTTTTGTGGGAGTTCAACAGAAATATGGTATTGAATTAGGTAACATAACTAAAGAAATGATGGAAGAACATTGTAGAACGCCATTAACCTTAACTGAGCTGGTTATTAATAATCTTGGTGGTAATTGAGATAAATAACATAAATGGTCATTAGATAGTACTTTATGGGTCATTTAAATTTATTTTTATATGGCCCGTCAATCCATTTGCGAATAGTTGTCAAACCTATAAGTATTTCTATAGAATATGAAAACACTAATTATAACCAACTATCAATCAAATCTCGTTGAACATATATTCAATAACCTTGACTCTGATGATATTCTTTTGCACTCAGTAGATATTAAATATAACACTAAAGAAAATTCAAAAGTTAAGTTGATTGAGAAAATTGAAAATCATAATGATATTTATGAAAATGTCATTGTTGATTTGAGATACAATGAGCAAGAAGACTTAGAAAAAATAGTTGACAGTCCTGATATCAACAATAGAGATAGTCTTTTTTCAAATACAGTAACTGACAATGTTCTATTTGTAATGCAAACGATAAAGGGTTTAATATTAGATAACATAAAATCAGGTAAGGGAAAATACTTCTTCCTGTTGCAAGATGATTCATTCGGTTATCTAGACAGCTGTTATAGCTCTCCAGTATACAATGAAACAATAACTGCAATGTCGAAATCCTTAGCAAAAGAGTACTCTCGTTACAATATATTTTTTAATACATTGGTAATTCAGCCCGAATTAAAGGAGCTGAAACTTGATCGAAATAGTAAAGAAGTTTTAAAAAACTATGCATTGAAATATAAAACAATCAACTATGAGGATGTAACTAAGTTTCTAATTTCAATGATTCAAAACGAGTTTCCCCTAAATGGGGCTACGATACGGCTAGGAAATGGAGTTGTAGACTATGTCTAAAAAAGTAGTACTCATTACCGGAGGCGGCAGAGGGATCGGTAAAGAAATTTGCATGAAACTATCATCCGAAAACACCCATGTAGCTCTAACATATACAAGAAATCCATATAAGGCACAAGAAGTTAAACATTACCTAGATGAAAGAAACATATCATCTTCTATCCATATGCTAGATATTAAAGACTTCCACATGTGCAAATCAATAGTTAAGGAAATTGAAAAAAAACAGGGTTCAATAAATATACTTGTAAACAATGCAGGTATAACTTTAAGTAAACAATTTGTCAGTTGTAATGATGCAGAAAATAAAGACGTTTTATATACTAACCTTCAAGGAGTTATAAACATGACTTTAGCTTCTGTGCCATCCTTGAAAAACTCCACATCTATCAACAATATGGGAAGAATTATAAACATATCCTCAAACACATCGCTTTGCGGCAATGCGGGTCAAGTAGCATATAGTAGCTCCAAAGGAGGCGTCAATGGATTCACAAGGCTCTGCGCAAGAGTTTTATCAAAATACAATATCATTGTGAATGCTATTGCCCCAGGATATATCGATACCGATATGACAAATGACATCCCAAAAAGTATCTATGAGCATGTATTACGTGCTTCAGCTATAAGTCGTGTAGGAAACGTAGAAGATGTCAGTTCAATAGTTAAATTACTATGTGATGAAAATTGTAATTACATGACTGGTCAAGTGCTCCATGTTGATGGTGGTAAGTTCTGTTAAGTATCTAATAAGGTCAGAGCGGGATTCTACTTTGCGTAAAAATTATCTATTTCGCAAATATTGATAATTTCTCACATTCAATATGTTTTATTAATAGGTTTTGACATCTCAGCTGAATATTTATTGATCTGCCAGAGAATTGTTTTCATACATAATAATCATATAAAAAATGTGAGATCCCGCCCTGCTAATAAGGTAAATTAATGAAAAATTCAATTATTATTGCTGGTATGGGATTGTATACCCCACCTGTTCCTAATTTAGACGAACTAAAATTATATATTGAAGACAAACACAAGCTAATAAATAACCATGAATACAACTCTATTGGAATAAAAAATGCGACTATATCTGTTCATGATATAGAATGTACAAATTCTTTTGGAAAAAATGGTTGGATTAATAATGCTTCTATTTTTGCTTTACGAGCAACTCAAGAAGCTATCAAAAATTCGGGATTAGATCTTGATGATTATGATAAGAGTAGGATTTCTGTTGTATTAGGCAGTTATAACTCTGGGACAGATAGTTACTCAAAGATGTTCTCTAATGTACTGAAAGGAAACGTAGAACAAGTAAAACTTAGTGAACTTATGTCATCAATGTTGTCTCATTGTAGTAACGCTATTGCATCCCGTTACAACATCGAAGGAAAAAACATTGTCGTTTCATCAGCATGCTCTTCTAGTTTAACCGCTGTGGGCATAGCTACTGATTTACTAAACTCTAATAAAGCTGACTTAGTAATTTGTGGAGGTTGTGACTGTGTTGATCTGCCGGTATTGGCTGGATTTAATAGTTTGAGTGCATTAAATGAAGGAAGATGTGCACCTTTTTCAGAACTTAAAGGGATAAATTTAGGTGAAGGTGCAGGTATTTTGATACTAGCAAGAAATAATGACGAAAATAGCAGTAAATGGTTAGTAACGGGATATGGCGCGTCAAGTGACGCTTATCATGAAACATCACCAGAGCCAAATGGGGCAGGAGCCATACAGGCCATTGATGCAGCTCTATTTGCCGCTGACCTTAGTAGAAAAGATATAGATTTAATTTCTGCCCATGCTACAGGCACAAGCGCAAACGATGTACCAGAATCGCAAGCTTACGAGAAGCTGTTTGGTAACGATATTCCAGTGAGCGTAATGAAACCTTTTTACGGTCATACATTAGGAGCTTCGGGAATCATAGAACTCATCAGTATATTATTTCTTCTAGACGCTGGTATTACACCAGAAAATAATCATGTATTAAAACTCAGAGAAGATTGTAGCCCTATAAATCTTAATTACAAAAACTACCCTAGCCAGAAAATTAAGACTATATTGGCAAACAGTTTTGGCTTTGGTGGAAGTAACAGTGCACTAATCGTAACCAAAAACAGTTGTAAGCGAGAGGTTAAATATGAAAAAACAGCTATACCTATAATAAAAGCGAGCTCTAATGATGGTGAATTTAAAAAAATAATAAAACCCGAAGGAAGTGTTTTTGGGGAAAAGTGTAGGATTAATCAACAAAATAAAAGATTTAAAAGGGATTCACCGGAGATAAAATTCTGCATAGAATCTGTAGGAGACGTGATTGATGGCTTCGAGGATGTAATACAAAGCAGTCCTAGAGCCGGATTAATTACTGGGAACTCACAAAGACCGCAAAAATGTTTAGAAACTTATCTAAAGTCTATCTATGAAGGTGATCCCAAGTTTGCGAGTGCTCGCCATTTTCCTGGGCATATCGTTAGCGCAATCTGTGGTCAGGTGTCTATCGCGCATAAAATTAGTGGCCATTGCACGGTATTATGCAGCCCAACAGCTGCTTTCGAATATAGTGTAGATCTTTTAAGGAGCAATACTCAAGATTATATGATTGCTTGTTCAAGTGATGAAGTAACGCCTGCACAAGAAAGTGTTATAAACCATTTGTTTAAAGATGCCGAATGTAACCTTTCTAATGGGAGTGCAGCTATTCTATTGTCCAATAGAGAAAATCTAAATAAAACTAATAGCAAGCCAATAGCGTGGGTGCGAAGTATACTTCATTCTTCTTATAACGGGCTAGTGTTAAGGAATGACATAAAGTTCCAGAGTATTTTAGAGCGTCTCATACTTAATTCTTGTGATGAAGCATGTATAAGCTATGAAGAAATTGACCATTGTATTTTATCTAGCTCATTGATTGATAATGATATATATGATGGCGCTCGAAGTGTGTTGACCAAATACAACTCAAATTTACTAGTTGAGATTAAAAATGAGAAAAGGCTTTCATCTGACTTTATGACCAATATTGTGGAAGCAACCGAGAAGATATCAAATAATTCTAAAAAAACCGTTTTAGTGATATCGATAGATTTATCTTCAAATATCGGTGCTTGTATTATCTCTAAAGAAGAAAAATTGTCTTTATTCTTTTAAAAATAATATATTATACTCCGGAGATAACTTATTTTGAATAAAAAAAACAGTCATGGAGCTATTGTTGAAACTATTTCGAGTGAATCTTTTTCCATACTATTTCCTCATAGTTGTTCATTTTTTAAGGGGCATTTCCCGAACAATCCTATTGTCCCTGGTGTGCTGCTATTGGATACAATATATGACAATCTTGTCAAAATAGGTGTGCTAAATATTAATGGCATAGATAACGCTCGTTTTTATAATACCGTTTCGCCAAATGAAAAAATAACAGTTAAGTTAAATAATTTATCGAATAAGGTTGTTTGCACAGCAAAAAATGAAAAAGGTAAAGTGTTAAAAGCTAGTTTTATGAAAAGGCTTTGATATGATAGATTATTCAACGCAATCATATAATACGACACTCGGTGATTCTTTCCTTAATATTAATACGATTAATAGTTCTCCTCTAAGTTTAGCGAGAAACTGTAGGAATATTATAGAGCATCAGAGTGGCGTCAACGCTCATAAGATACCCTTAGCTAGACATAAGGATTATGAGCTTCGTACAGCTTCAGAAGTTCTAAAAGAGGCATATAAACGAGGTCTTGACTTAAACTCTGAAAATCCTTTTGAAAAGAAAATAATTGGAAATTGTCAAACAATTTCACTGTTATGTATAGGAATTATGCGTGAATTGGGAATTCCTTCGAGATATCGATTTTGCTTGTGTACATATTTTGAACCAAGTTCATATGTTGAACACATCGTAATTGAGTATTGGTGTTTTTCAAGTAACACGTGGAAGGTTTTAGATCCAACAGTCACTCATGAGATTATTGAAAAAAACAAGACTTCTATTGATTTTGATTTTGATAATATACCTAAAGATAAATCTAATATATTTACAGATCTATGGAAGAATTACAGACGAGGCAATTTAGATATTGATGAGTTACATCATAAATCATACAAAAAAATTGTTGGATTCGAACGATTCGTGTGGAGAACATTACAGGATATCTTAGCTTTAAATAAAGTAGAGTTGTTTTATTGGGATTACTTCGACTTTAGAAAGTATATGAATGATCCCACGTTAATTGACGTGCTAATTGATAATATAGATGAAAACAAGAAAGAGATCTCTAATATTAATATTAACTTTGACGGCTTTACTAATTTACATCCTTACCAAAGAGATTATAAATAATGCAAGATTTTATTAAAGGCGCACATGCTGAGCCTTTTTCCTTTGTTCACTCAATTGAGTCTATCTCTAAAGATGAAGTAACTGCACGATCTAATTTTTCTACTGAGAGTACATATAGAGAGTGCTGTCAAAATTCTTGGCATTTAATTGTGGAATCCTTAGCTCAAGCAGCGGGGATACATATAAAAAACCAATTTGATATTAACTACAATGGATATTTAGTAGGCGTGGATGATTTAAATATTGAGAATGCCAATGTACTTATGGAAGATTATCTCTTGGTGGCTAGAATGATAAGTAATATTGATAATAAGTACTTATATCATTGTGAGGCTATTGGCGATATGCATCTCCCTATCTTAACCTGTAGGATTTTACTGTCCAACTCAGATTAAATTACAGAGTGAATCAAGTGTTCCTTATTTTTAATTGGTTTCTTTCTCCAGTGCCGTAAATTCAAAAAAGGAGAGGTTTTTTATGGAAAAGTCTATTTTGGCTCTAATCACCTCCCTCTCTGTCAGGGTTGTTTCTATCTGACGATTTACTCCTGCTTTTAACCATGTTCTGTTTTTAAACTGCCTTCGGTTATGAGCTATTTTATTATTCGATTAAGTTTCATGGGCATTATTTACTCTCAGTATAAATCATTAATGGATAAAAAAATGAAAACAAAAGATAGAGTTATTAACGAACCAGTAATTAATGATGAAGAAAACTTAGCTTCATTGAGCTTGAAAAGTTTCCATATAAAATTTAATAAAGAAACTTCCCTTGAAGATATTTCATACGCAGCTATAAATCATTTGCCAGTGACTTTAGATGATGAGGTGATCGCTAGAGTCGAAAAGTCACGTCACATTTTAGAAAGTATGGTAAAGGAAGACCGAGTTATTTATGGTGTCAATACAAGCATGGGGGGCTTTGTCAATTATATTGTTCCTATTGATAAAGCAAATGAGTTACAAAACAATTTAATTAACGCAGTTGCTACTAATGTAGGAGCATTTTTTGACGATACGACCGTCAGAGCAACAATGTTGGCGCGAATTGTGTCGTTGTCTCGTGGTAACTCCGCTATTTCTGTGACTAACCTCTGTAAGTTGATTGACGTTTATAACAAAGGGGTTGTCCCTTGCGTTCCTGAAAAGGGGTCTTTGGGTACCAGTGGTGATCTTGGGCCATTGGCAGCGATTGCTCTTGTTTGCACAGGCCAATGGAAAGCACGATATCAGGGGGAGCAAATGAGCGGTATCGAGGCGCTTGAAAAAGCAGGTATCTCCCCAATGGTACTGAGCTTTAAAGAAGGGCTAGCGCTGATCAATGGAACCTCAGCGATGGTAGGTTTGGGGTCGTTATTGTATGACGAAGTGAAGCAGGTGTTTGATACTTACCTTACCATCAGTGCGTTATCTATTGAAGGACTACATGGTAAAACCAAACCATTTGACCCAGCCGTACACAAACTTAAGCCACACAAAGGGCAACTCGAAGTCGCAACTGCCATATGGAATATATTAGCTGAGTCGTCTCTGGCGGTGAATGAACATGATATAGAAAAAATAATTTCTCAAGAAATGGATGGTTTGGTCAAACCAAGCTGCCATCAGATAGAGGATGCTTACTCTATTCGTTGTACGCCGCAAATTCTTGGACCTATTGCTGATAACCTCAAGAATATTAAACAAACTTTAAAGAATGAGCTGAATTCATCTAACGATAACCCGTTGATTGACCAAAACACTGAGGAAGTATTCCATAACGGTCACTTTCATGGTCAATATATCGCAATGGCGATGGATCATCTGAATATTGCACTTGTCACGATAATGAATTTATCAAACCGTCGGATTGATAGATTTATGAATAAATCCAACAGCAATGGTTTACCTGCATTTTTATGTGCAGAAAATGCTGGATTAAGATTAGGCTTAATGGGTGGACAATTTATGACTGCGTCAATAACAGCCGAATCCCGAGCATCGTGCATGCCTATGTCTATTCAGTCCCTTAGCAGCACCGGTGACTTTCAGGATATTGTTTCGTTAGGTTTGGTGTCGGCTAGACGAGTCAGAGAACAGTTGAAGAACTTAAAGTATGTTATGGCTTTTGAGTTATTATGTGCTTGTCAGGCAGTCGATATTCGTGGCAACGCTGGCTTAAGTAAAGCCACCCGAGCTCTCTATGAAAAAACGCGTAATCAAGTCCCCTACTTGGACGAAGATAAAACAATCACGGACTATATTGAATCTATTGTGAAAAACGTGCTAACAAAAAATTCTGACATTTAATTGATATATATAAAGTGTCAAACCCATAATTATCTATTAAATAGACCTATTCAGTTTTTATGAAATTCTCAAGCGAAGTAATGCTGAGTGATCTTGTAGAATTCTGGTTTAATAATAGGTTTATCTAATTTTGATATTTTCTATGTGTATTGTTTTACCACGCTAATTACCATATTATCTAATGGTATAAATCCGCATGATTATACAGTTATATCTATATAATAATATATTTTAAATCACTACAAATATATAGTTTGGAGATTGTAAAGTGGAAAAATCGACGATTGAAAAAGAGCTTAAAAATGAAATTGACAAAATATGCAATTATAATGTAAGCACTGAAATTTCAGGAGATACAAAACTAAAAAACCATCTAGATTCAGTTGATATTCTTCGATTTATACACAAAATTAACACGGATTACAATTTGAATTTTGGGAGTAAAATAGAAGATGAGAAATACTTAGATACATTTGATTCGATTGTTTCTTGGGTTCATAGTTCTATAAACAAATAAGATAAAAATGAAAAAAAACAATTTGATATTAATGATAAAACGCTTTGAAAATAATAATAACGTAGCTTATTACGATCATAGCAATGGAAAAACATTTTCAGAGATTTATTCGGAAATAAAATCCATATTAAATTACTTTGATTTTAAAGGAATTACCAAAGGAAAAAAAGTAATATCATTTATGGATAAGACGTTTTCAGAGTTTTCGCTTTTTTATGCATGTTTATTAAAAGGAGTAGCTTTTTGTCCTCTGGATAATAATATACCATCAAATAGGCTATCAATGATAATATCAGATGTTAATCCTGATTTGATTGTAGCTGATGATTTTTATATTGGTGATGAAAGTTCATTTCGAGAAGATCTGTTAATTCATAAAGATTGTATCGTATCTAATGGGGAATTTATTTCTCCACTAGAACATGATATATACTATGAAGATAGCTTAATCACGGATTACACTGATACTATCGCGTATATCATTTTTACATCTGGATCTACAGGTAAGCCAAAAGGCGTTCAAATTACTCATGACAACTTCAATTCATTCATAGACGCATTATATCCTCAATACGTAAGTGAAAAACCTGAGAAATATTTATCTATTGGTCCTTTGTATTTTGACATGACCATTTTGGATAGTGTTCTACCTCCACTATATGGGCATTCTGTATATTTATATAAACCACCATTTATACCCAGTATTTTCGCTAATATTATTGAAAGATATAATATAACTAGATTTAGTTGTGTCCCGTCTGTACTAAAAATTTTACTCCCACAACTCAGTGAGGGTGGGGTATTTAATCAATTCAAATCGTTAAATCTAATTTTACTTGGTGCTGAAAAACCCAATGAACAATCGATTAAAATTTTATTGGAAAACATTCCTCAGCTTAAAGTCATAAATGCATATGGTCCTACAGAGGGTACTATGTGCTGCTTCTCCTCCGAAATTACTAGCGATAATATGACTAGAGATATAAGTATTGGCAAGCCCTTTAGAGGGTTAGAGTATATTTTAGAAACAAGTTCTGGATATTCAAAATTTGGAGAAGGGAAGCTTTTAATCTCAGGGAATCAAATAATGAAGGGGTACATAAATCATTCGCAATGTGATGATCCATTTATTTTTCACAATGGTGTTAAATACTATGATACAAATGATATTGTTAAGGTCAGCGATGATGGCATCTTCTACTTTCTAGGTAGATCAGATGATGAAGTCAAACTAAATGGATTCAGGGTACACCTTCAAGACGTTGAAATGAACATAAAGCAATTACTTAATGTTGGTAATATATTTTTGCATAAATACAGCACCAATAGTAAAGATTACTTAGTTCTATCATACGAGGAAAATTCGATAGTAGACCCGAATGAATGTTTCATTAATTTAGAAAAATTGTTGCCAAAATATATGGTTCCTAATATTTTTTTAGTCTTCAAGTCATTGCCAAGGCTTCGAAATTCGAAATTGGATAGAAGTAAAATTCAATCAATAATAAATGAAAAAATTGAATCCTCAAATAAAACTTTACCCTCTAGTAGATTTATTACTCTAAAAATACAGTAGTTTTTATTATCTTAATGGTGTTGCTCTAATGCTTCGCCAATTATGTAGTGCCCGGCATAATTGGTGCTATCACATAGTAATCTAAAAATAATTTGGATCACTTTTACGTTTAAATATACCTTACAGAGTATTTAAAACTTAAGTCTGTTTGTGATTTTTCTGACTTATTATGCTTCGATATAATTTTTAATCAGGTGATTGATTTTAAATTTATTGTAAGTTAAATAAAGGGAAACTTAATGAAAGATGCTAACCTAAAGAATGCACTTCGCGCTGTAAGAGAGCGTTATGCAAGGAAAACTGCCATCGTATCGAATGGAGTTGCATATTCATATAGCGAATTGAATAAATTAATCAGAATTTGTAAGAAGGCTATAGCACGTAGTGATACGACAGTTTTGATAAATGTCGATAATAGGCTGAAAGCAATAATTCTTATTTTGTCAGCAATTGATTGTGACGTAACTTTTATTCCTATTGATAGTGATCGACCCGATTCATTTTTAAAAAATATCACGGGTAACTTTGCTAAGATTCGTATAATCAATGACGTATGTCTGGAAACTGGTGAACTCTTTTTGCAAACTATAGAGCACCATTATCACACGGATTCGCCTGGATGCTTAGGCGATGAGGGAGTGATGTCGATAATGTATACTTCAGGCTCCACTGGCAAACCAAAAGGTGTGTTGGTAAGGTCTAACTCCGTGTTTAATTTGTTTTATCGTCCTTCGTTCATCTCGCTCAGTGACGAAGATGTCGTTGCATCCTACTCCTCGTTATCATTCGATGCTTCAACGTTTGAAATCTTTAGCCCCTTATTAGCAGGTGGTACTCTAGTTTTGTTCGACAAGATGGCGGTGCTTGACGAAGAGATTCTTGTCCAATTCATTGAACGATATAAGATATCTTGCATGTGGATGACAGCTGGCTTGTTTAGGAATCACATGTTGTCAGGTTACTGCCGGGCGTTGACTAAGCTCAAACACCTGATTACTGGCGGGGATAGAGTCGACCACCAAGCCGCGGTTGCATTTCTTGAAAGTACATCTTTTACAAAGCTCTACCATGCTTATGGCCCCACCGAAAACACGGTGTTCACAACGATATCTCAGTTAGAACTCAGCAGTATAAGAGAAGAGAAACGCCTTCCAATTGGAAAACTTGTACAAGGTGTCGACTACTTACTGTACGACGAAGATACTGGGCATTATCTTAAAACTGGAGTGGGTCATCTGTATGTCTCTGGAAAGGGACTCTCTGCCGGCTATCATAATAATCCCACCGAAACAGATAAGGCGTTCTGTACCATCGACAACACCCGATATTACGATACGGGTGATGTCGTGGAATATACGGAGAATGGTGAATTTTACTTTTTAGGTCGGCAGGACCGCCAAGTTAAGTTAAATGGGCATCGAGTAGAACTCGATGATATTGAGAAAAATCTGGAGAATGATGAGCTGATAGTTAAAGCGTTATGCTTTATGTGGCAAGAGCACCTTGTTGCCTTGATAGAGAGCAAAAATAAAGAGTTTGAATTAGAGTCTCTGATATCACGAGCGCGTTCTCAACTGAGTGCCTATGCCATCCCCGACTTCTTTATCGAAAATAATGAATGGCCACTCAGTAAAAATAATAAAGTTGACACAAAGTATTTAATAAATAATACCATCAAAATGTTGGAAAATCGTCAAAATAAGTTTACCAGCAATTCGGTAAAAAGTATCGCCGAAGAGATACTAGGAAAATGTATTAATCATAGTAGCATCGGCTTATTTGATATTGGATTTGATTCTCTATCAATACTCACATTAAGTCATAACCTAAGTAAATCATTTGATATAAAAATTACCTTACTTGACCTTTACTCTTCAGGGACATTGGAAGAAGTAGAAAATTTGGTTATGTCTAAAAAATAAAAATTGACGCTACAAAAGATATTTCATCTATCAAACAAATAAATACCTATTTCTACACGTTCGAGACGAGTAAATAGCAAAAACCCGATAACGGGAAATCAACTGATAAAAGGAGCCACATTATGAACAACTATAGTGAAACTGAATTGAAAAACATTGAAATCGTGAAATCCCTGTACACGGATGTGTTTGATACTGGCAACTGTCCAGTGGTCAATAATTACTACCATGATGATGCAAAGTGTCATTTAAAAGGTAAAACACTGCTCGTTGAACAAATGAAAGGTGGGATGGCGGAGTTTGTCGAAAAACACACATCGATTTCAACCTCGATTGAGTCGCTCTTTGCCGTCGGGGACCGTACCTATGCGCGTTTGAATCGTCAGGCGAAATTGAAAGGTGAAGAACAGCTTCGTGACATTGAAATTATGGTGGAAAAACGATTTGTTGACGGAAAAGTTGCCGAATTGTGGTTTATGGTTGATGACGAAATATACAGCAATATTTGGCTAAATCAGCTCTCAGCATAACCCCCCAAAATCTGGGCATGGAGATCTCCCTTCATGCCTATTACATAGGTAAAAAGAAAATGGATATAGCAATTACTGGCTTCTCCTTTCGCCTTCCTGGTGCAGGTAACATTTTAGAATTAGAAGCGTTGTTGGAGTCAGGTCAAGATGCTCTTACCTTTCCTTCCTATACCCCTAACGACCGCGACGGTTGGGTCAGCCGGGCGGGCTATTTGACCGACGCTGATCAATTTGATTACGAGTTATTTGGCATTTCTCTTCGCGATAGCTACGTAATAGAGCCGCAGCAGCGGATGTTCATTCAATGTGCATGGCGGGCTTTAGAACAGGCAGGTTATAACCCGAAGCGCTGTGAGCAGACTGTTGGGGTCTATTCCTCATCTTCTGACAGTCATTACCCTTCCTATCTCGCTGGCAGCGAATTAGCGGTGGATAAATATGATCCCTTCGAGATAGAGATTGGCGCGAACAAAGAGCAGCAATCGTTGCGTTGTGCTTATTTATTTGATCTGAAAGGACCGGCAGTAGGCGTTCAATCAGCATGTTCGAGTGGTTTACTTTCTATCCATATGGCAATGCAAGGGATCGCAAGTGGTGACTGTGACATGGCTATCGCCGGTGGCGCCTGTCTCCCTTACCCACTCCATTCAGGTTATCAGTATCAGCCAGGTATGAACCTATCGCAAAGCGGCGTGCTGGCATCCTACTCTAGCAGTGCTGATGGCATGGTTCCGGGGTTTGGCTGCGTGGTGTTTGTCCTCAAGGCACTCGACAAAGCGCGCAATGATAAAGACACCATTTTCGGCGTGTTGTCGGCGAGTAGTATCAATAATGATGGGCGGGCTAAGTCTAGTTATATGGCGCCCTCCATTCAGGGTATAGCAAGAAACATTCAAAATGTGCTGGCGAAATCTGCATTGGATGTCCATGAAGTAGATTTTATCGAAGGGCATGGTTCGGGCACCAAAATCGGTGATGTGTTAGAAACCGCAGCGTTGAAAAAAGCCTTTGAAAATAGTGGACTAGAGATCAACAGAATTGCATTGTCTTCGGTTAAAGCCAATGTTGGGCATCTTGACGTCGCAGCAGGTCATGCGGGTCTGTTAAAGTCGGTGCTGCAAGTGTGGAACAGCAAGCTGTACCCTGCGGCCAATTTCTCAACGCTCAATCCGAACTTGAATTTGAAGCTATCCCCCTTCTATATTCCAACGAAAGTCCGTGAAAAAAATGGTTTAACGGGGATAGTTAACTCATTGGGTATCGGTGGGACGAATTGCGCCTTGGTGATTCGTAGTGAAAAGTTTCGTTTATCGGTGCTGCCGACAACATCGAAGCCAGTGGAAGTGTTGATTGGCGCAGAGAATGACAAGCGCCTGAGAACTTTGCTGCGCCAGTTGCAAGCGGAAATAAAAAGAGATCATCTGTCACTAGAAGATGTGGCCTACACCTTAGCGAGACGTTCGATGGGGAAAGCGTGTATGGTGAAGTTTTCTGTTGAATCTCTCTCCGAACTCCATGAGCAAATCGCAGCCTCAATTCGCTTAGGTATTGCCAGTCACCATTGGCCAATTTGTCTGAACGAGTACGTTGGAAAAGCTGTGTTAATTGAAGCAAGCGAAATCGATCCTGATTCTGTCGTGAGAGTCGAATCCCACGCAATGATGCAGGAGAACGCCAAACTTGAAAAAAGCGACAGCGCCCGATCTGAACCGGCTGTTCGTCATGAAATCTTACGCACCATTTGGCTTGATAACTTGATGTTGAACGATGTTGAAGAGGAAGACAGTTTTTCAGATCTTGGCGGTCATTCGATACTAGCACTTTCGTTGGTCACGGACATTAACGCTGCTTTTGACCTCACTTTGACTTTAGATTGGGTGGAAAAATTTGATGTCTTCTCTGCACAACTGCAAGAACTTCAAAGGCTAACAAACAGAACAAAGCAGTTTTCGTTAGTGAAACCTTTATTTTTTCCTAACTCCGCCAAGCGAGCCACGCTTATCTTGATCCACGCTTCTATTTCAGGAGTAGAAGTGTACAAAAATCTGTCGAAGAGTATTTCTGATGAAACCGAAGTAATAGGGATAGATTCATATAATTTATACAACAAAAACAAAGTGGTTTCGATAGATAAACTCGCTGCCATCTATGCGGACGACATTTTGGGGCACGTAACAGATAAGACGACTCCAATCTTTATTGGAGGCTGGTCATTGGGTGGGTTATTGGCCAGAAAAATCACCGCTCTCTTGACGGGAAAACTGCCAGTAAAGGGCAATATCTTATTAGACTCTGTCAAATATTCCCCTTGCAGCGCTCCACTGTTTTCAGATGAGAATCTGTCATATTTCATGGTCCTGGACTACTTTTCTAACACGCTTAGCTGTGACGACAGAGCGAGAGAAAATCTCAAAACAATATTTGAAATAGAAAGGCGTATGGTCAAGGACTTTCAAGATCCGGAGATCAATTTGCCAATACTCAATGTTGTCGCAACGCGTTCTCTAACAAAGATAGATAATGACAAGGTTTTGGCAACATTTGAGTCGTTGAAAAGGAACCACAATAACTGGCAAGTAAATGAATTGATGACGATTCGCAATATTCACACTGACCATGTCGAGCTGGTTGCAGATTCAAATATCAATGAAGTGTCAAACTGTATTCGAGGATTCTTATATCAATATGTATAAACATATCATTTTGTTCAAGTTTAGTGCGTCGCTGTCAACAACTGATGCACTGGACTTGCTTCGTCAGCTGGGTGAATTAAAAACCAAGATACCCGAGATCAAAAAGTACAGCTATGGTCTCAATGACTGTGACAACCTCAATAATCAGGGTTATCAGTACGCCTTTGTAATGGAATTTGACTCAAAACAAGATCGGGACGCTTATCAAATCAACACACATCATCAAGCGTTTATCAATGAGAAACTCAATTCAGTGATCTCAGAGGCAATTGTCTTCGATATGATTACAGCTTAGGGGGAATGATGGAACATAAAATTGCAGTTACAGGTATGTCAGGACTATTTCCAGAGGCCAGAGATTACAACGAATTTTGGGATAATCTTTGCAACGGTCGAGTGTCATACCATGCATATACCGATGAAGAAGGGCACGTGAGATCGAAAGGAAGATGTCCCGATCCGGAAACATTCGATGCTCATCGCTATCGGCTTTCAGAAAAGGAAGCGATGGTTATGGACCCCCAAATAAGAAAATTCATTGAGCTGATAGACTCGGCACTTATTGACGGTGATCACCTCGATCGTGACGCATTAGGTACTGTCGCGGTAATTGCTACGCAAGGCAGCAACCATACTTACCATGATCAATTGCAAATAAACGTAACCAAAGGGCTCACCGAGCCGCCCAATGACCTACTCCTGAATCTAAACAAAGGCACGGACTTCATGGCCACTCGCGCTGCCCATATATTTAACTTTCAGGGGCCGTGTTTCAATTTACAATCGGCGTGCTCGTCTTCACTGACAGCCATTGTTGAAGCCTGTTGGATGCTGCAAACAAAACGTTGTGATACCGTAATTTGTGGCGGAGTACATATCTCCTATCCTTTAGAAGTCGGATATAAGTATGAACCTGGATCGATCTATTCAAAAACGGGTGTGTGTCGACCATTTGATAACCATGCAGATGGTACTGTCTCTGCGGATGGGGGAGGTGTGGTTATCCTTAGGCGCCTTCAGGATGCCGAAAATAATGGGGATAATATCCACGCGGTTATCTCCAATGCGTTGAGCAACAATGATGGGTCCAAAAAAACCAGCTACGCCGCTCCCTCCGTGAATGGTCAACACCAACTGCTTGCTCAAGTGTATCGCTCTTCCGAGATAAACCCTCGCAACCTACAGTTCATCGAGTGTCACGCCACGGGGACGATAGTGGGCGATCCGCTGGAAGTTCAAGCCATCAGCCAATTAATGGACAGTTATGGGGTAGATCACGCTTTATCTCCGGTGGTTATTGGTTCTGTCAAAGGCAATATCGGGCATCTCTTTTGGACGTCGGGGATCGCTTCCATGATCAAGTCAGTACTGTCGCTTAAGCAAGGTATCTACCCAGGGACGTCAAATTTGACGCAGCTTAATGAACTGCTTAGCGATACGGTGCGACATAATCTGTTGTATACAGCGGACAATGTTCCCCTAGATCCAGATAAACCAGCCATCGCGGCAATCAGCTCTATGGGGGTTGGGGGCACGAATGCCCATCTTGTTATTGAAGGCTATAACACTGGACATTCTATGAAGCCTAAGAAAGCTGATAACAAGGGGGCTCAGAACAGCATCTACTCGTTCTTTACCCAGACCAAAAACCCGAACGACTCCTCCCATACCAGCAACCAAGTTAAGGAGAAAGACAGCATTCAACAGAACGTGTTGACCAAAGCGTCCTTATTGCCCTATGTACTGTCCTTCTATAAGCAGGTTCTCGGGGAAAGTGAGGTCAGCCCGGACAGTGACTACTTCGATCTTTACGGCGACTCTATTACTGCGGTTGAGCTCATCGCCTTGTTTAAATCTGAGCTTGGCATTGAAGTGACCTCAAAAAGCATCTATGACTATTCGACTCCCGAGGCATTAGCCAGTGCCATAGTCACAGCACAGTCGTCAAAGACAGGGCAAGAAACGGATAGCCAACAGGTGAATAATCGTACGCGTCAGGATGGCTTGCTTTCCCCATATCAGCAACGATTTTATTTGTTGGAAAAACTACAACGCAGTAAGGCGAGCCAATACAATGTACCTTTGTGCTTTGAGATCCCAAAGGACTTCCCGACAGAGCGGTTCACACAGACTTTACATGAGATACTTACGCAGTTACCTCAGTTCAGCCAGCAATACAAGATAACGAGAGAGGGGCTTACGTTGGCGACCAGACGAGCGCAGTTGATTGAAATGACTGCGGTCGAGCTGACGCTGGAAAGTTCGCTGGAAGCGTCTTTAAAGGCAGTGTTTGAACAACGATTTGATTTGGAAAGTGGGGCTTTGTGCCGTGTGACGACTCTGACGCACAACGGACAGATATTCCTTACCCTCAACTTTCACCATATTGCGATAGATGGGATGGGTCTGCATAATTTACTAAATGCATTATCCGCTGTTAGTGAGGGGAACTCAGCACTGAACAGGATATATATCCCCCAGCAAGCGGATCCGGAGATTTCGGATAGCAGTCGTTCATTCTGGCGAGATACGCTGAGTCATGTCCCACGCACGGTGTTATCGAGCGGCTCTGAAATTTCAGCAGGTTCAAAGGGATTGGCGCCTGGCCTTCTTATCTCCCAACTTTCTTCTGATCTGGTTGTTAGAGTTCAGAATGTGGCACGTAGTCATAGAGTCACGCCGTTCGTCGTCTATTACGCTTTATTCAATTCTACGCTGGCAAACTTCCTGGATACCTCTGTTGTATGTACGGGCACGACGCTCGCCAATAGAACAGAATCAGATAGAGAAACCATTGACTGTCGAATTAATAATATTCCTGTTGTAGTGAATTGTGGAGCGGGACAGATTCGCGCGATCCTAAGTGAGACTGACCGAGCATTAAAAAACTGTATGCCTCATGCCCATGTGCCGCTAGATGTGATTTCGTCATTAGCTGCAAGTCAAGGTCAAGGACTGTATGACATTCTCTTTATGTATCAGAACCAAAATAGAGGGAACCTCTTAAAATACCGAAAATTCTCTATTCCTGAGTATGCTACTCGATATCAACCAGTTTATTGCAATTTGACGGTCAACCTTGTGCCAGAACAGGAGGGGTTAGCCATCGAAATGATGTTCAACCAGACGAATTATCCCAAGGGGATTGTGGAGAGTTTTATGTCGATGTTTCTGGCCAATATAAACAATTATTTACTAAATCCAGAAAGCCAAAACTGAACGGAGGGATGATGAATTCTACATTTATTCAAAAATTTGAGTCCATTGCGGAAATGTTGCCTAACAACATTGCACTCATTACAGCAAACCATTCAATGACCTATTCTCAGCTGCATCAAATGGCAAAACGTATTGCTGTAGGTATTCACACTGCAATGAGTGACGATGTGGAGGGTATAGTGCTCTGTTTGCAGAGAAATGAGTCGCTCATAACAACAATTTTGGCGTGTCATTATCTTGGTATACCTTATATCCCCGTTGATCCCAGAACGGCCAAAGAGAAAATAGACCACATCCTCTCTCAATCTCGTTATTTGTACATCAGTAATGTGCAGAAGAGTGCATGTCAGAAAACATATTGTGTCACTGAGATCCTGAATGCCGACTCGCAATTTGATGGAGAAACGATGGCTCGTCCATCTAAAGAGGCCTACCGTATCTATACATCAGGCTCGACAGGAGAGCCCAAAGGAGTGATGGTCAGTCATGTTGGGTGTTCCAACTTAATTGAGCATTTTTGCTCGTTGCTGAAATCTAAGCCAGAACACACTTGGTTATCCTCAACCTCAATCTCATTTGATATTTTCTTCCTGGAATATACGGCCCCTCTGTCTAGCGGCGGGACGCTGATCTTACTGACGGATAACCAGATTGCTTCACCGCAGCAGGTGGCGAGTCAATTGATACACTGGTCTCCTTCGGTCTATCAAGCCACGCCTTCTATGTTTAAAGGGCTTCTGGCTTATCTGGATAAGAGTTGGCGCTTCCAAAACGTTCTAGTAGGGGGAGAAGCATTGTCGCAACAATTGTCCTCTTTATTATTTGAAAAAAGTGACTGGCTGTGCAACGTCTATGGTCCGACAGAAACAACGGTATGGTCCAGCGCGCACGTAATTAAACAAGCTGGGGATATGCGTATTGGGCAACCGATACGTCATACCCAGCTGTTAGTGTTGAATGAACAGCAACAAATGTGTAAATCAGGAGAGTTGGGACGCATTCATATTGGTGGAGACGGTCTGGCTATGGGCTATTTTAATAATCCTGAACTTACAGCGAGAAAATTCATTGAGGTGTGCATCGGCGGGAAGATCCAAACGCTATACGATACAGATGACATTGGGTATGTTGATGATGAGGGAATTGTCAATTTTCTTCATAGGGATGGGGGGTTCATTAAGAATAATGGATATCGAATTGAACCTAGTGAAATAACGGATGTTTTTGAATCGATAGAGGGTGTCACTGGCTCCGCTGTAATTCAAATTAATGACGAAAGTTCAGACTCTTCAAAATTGATCGGATGGGTTGAATGCTCTCATATAACAGAGACGATGCTAAGGTCAGAGCTAGAGTCTAAATTGAGCTACTACTTGATCCCTCATCATATTTTCACTACCCCAAAACTGCCTTACACACTGAGTGGTAAAGTGGACTCAAACACGCTTGAAGCGATGAGCTTAGTGCAACTGACAAAACCCGCAGTAGACATCGACACTGCTCCTGAGGGGCTGTGCTTCGAACTCTCTTCCCATCCGGCGGGTAAGATCTTGGGTCGATACTTGGATATCACTCTGATGTCAAAGGACGACAATTTTTTTGAACAAGGGCTAACGTCCATGCAAGCTATCTCTCTTCATGTCGATATGCTCGACCTTTATCCCAACTTAGAGTTACATGAACTCTTTGAACGACCGTCTTTCCAGACGCTTATCTCTGAGCTTGAATCAGCGTAATTTATTCTAATTCATTGAACACTATGCGGAAATGAGTCCTGTTACCTCCCTTGGTAATCTTTACCACTTTTATGGTGTTTACGACGACTCGAACCATTGCAACATCTTAATATATGAATCCAAGGCTACATTTTATTGTTTGTTAAGAAATTGTTTTATAAATAAGGTAATAATTTTGATATCTGAACATATTAAAAGATTATATACTAATCGATTGAAAACCAATTATGATTATTTTTATGAAGAAATTCCGGATTCTCTCGATGAGATATTTAAAACTGCAAGAAATATAGTAGAGCATTATAAAGGTATAAATAAATATCGGATAAGCCCTGAAAGATATCGAGATATTGATATAAGTCAACCTAATATTATACTTGAGAGATTGTATCAAGCTAATGTTACGTCACTAATGAGTCCGATTTCTTTTGAAAATAAGCTGATAGGTCACTGCTTGACCATATCAATTGTTGCACTTGATATTATGCGGTATAAAAAAATCCCATCGAGAATGAGGTATGCATATTGCACTTACTTTATCGAAGATATATTTCCTGAACAAATATTAATTGAATATTGGTGCTTTGATAGAAAAAAGTGGATTTTTGGTGATCCGTCCATAAACCAAGCAATACTTGACTATAATGGTATTTCTGAACGCTTTAATTTTTTTGATGTCGATAAAACACTCTCCCAACCTGTCTATTTAGTCTGGAATAGATTGAGAAAAGGAGAACTGGATTTTAATATGTACCGTGGCATTAATAACGTTGATGACTATAATGGTGTATTAAAGGAAGTAGCTCGAATTCTTATTAATGATTTAGCAATGATTAATAACTTAGTATTATCTGTTTATGACTATGTTATATCCCCTTATGAATCCGGCAACTTGAGTGATAGTTTATACTGTTTTTTGGATGAAGTTTCGGAAAAAATGCTGGATTCCCAGCATTGTATTATTAGTTATGATGACTCTAATCCCATAATGTGTAAACCGCGAGCGGTTATTCGAAAAAGTATATTTCAGAAAAATGAACAATGCTTCAACGTATAGTCTTTCGTGACAGGATGGCCGAGTTGTAATAAATGATCGCATTGGCGATCAATCGGCCGCACTGGTTGCTGATTTCGATTTCAACATCAGTTTTTCCGGTTAATTCCTTCTTTCTACCCACTCTGGCAACGGCTGAGTAACTGGTGATAAGACTCAACCCAATTCTAGGAACGGTGTACATTTCGCTTATTAGTCTAATCCGCTATTAAATAGTTACTTAACGGCGTGTACTATTCCGTTGTTTCTGAACCCTATTATTGCCTAAAATTAGTAAAGAATTTCAAGTTGAACAGGATCACTTATTATTTTAATAACCCCAGTGTCAGATTTTTCAAATTCAATTTGATATTTTTCATTGTCAATGCCTGTAATAATAGGAGAGCATAAAAATGTGTGGGGCACTTGAGTTGTTTGGCTGTAAAATAGGTAATTCAACCGGATTATGACCCATGAATACTTATACCGTTAAGTGCTCTCCTCCATGTCAACCCTCTGGTTTGGTGACGCTTTAGGTTACCAGGTGAAACTTCTTTAACTGTTTGGCCGCATAAGTGCCCCACACATTTTTATGCTCTCCTTTTAGAACGTTTCAATATGGGGTTCGTGGAGCAACGGAACAGTAAACGCCGTTAAGCGGTCATTTTAAATAGCTAAAAAACAACCAGCCAACATCCTTGAACGCACCAACGATGGCTGGGTTGCTGCTATGGAATCGGGCGTTAAATTTGGACGAAATTCCGATTAAAAAGGGGGCAATTAAGCCCCTGTGAAATGGAGTTTCAGCCCTAACGCTTTTGTTATTTTCATCATAGCGCTGAATGTTGGATTACCCTTTCCTGAAAGCGCATGATATAGCCCTTCTCTGGACATACCGACCTCTCTTGAAAGCTGGCTCATGTTTCTGGCTCTGGCAATGTCACCCAGCGCAGACAGTACCAATGCCGGATCACAATCTTCCATAATTTCATTAAGATACATTTGCATTTCTTCTTCACTGTTTAAGTGTTCTGCAATATCGTATTCTTTCAGTTTCATAGCTCCCCCTCAATCTCTTTGTAAATGTCTTTTGCTCTGGCGATATCTTTTTGCTGTGTACTTTTATCTCCTCCACACAACAAAACAACGATTACTTTTCCGTGATTTTTTAGATAAACCCTGTAGCCTTTACCTTCATGAATCCGCATTTCTGAAAACCCTTCCCCTACTGGCTCTATATCGCCAGAATTACCGTTTTTCAGTCTGCGAATTCGTACCTGAATTTCTGTTTTTGCCCTGATGTCTTTTAGGGCATCAATCCAGTTATCAAATGCTTCTGTACTTAATACAGTTATCATTCCTTTGCCCCTTATACTTCGATAATTAAAGTATACGCCATATTTTTTTATTGCCAAATATATCTGACACAATAAATTTAGTTTAAATACTAATGCTAATGTACGCATACATTAGCATTAGTATGAGGTAGGTCATTCCGACCCGGCATTTTTGGACGCCCTGATTGTCGCCTGATAACCGCGCTTGACTCTCTCAATATTCGCTAAGGTGGTTATCCAGTAGCATTGTGCGGCGGGGCAATATCTGGCGGCAACCTGTTCTATGTTTTCCCCGCCATCCTTCAAGTTGTCTCTTTGTTGGCTGCAATAGGCAAAAGATAGTTAAAGTAAGCGTTAAAGTATATTGGAGAGCATAAAAAACTGTGGGGCATTTATGTGGCAAAGCAGCTAAAGAAACCACTTTAACGTATAAGTATTCATGGGCCGATAATGGGTAATAGTCCGGTTGAATTACCCACTTTACCGCTAAATAACTAAGTGCCCCAGACTTTTTTATGCTCTCGCTATAAATTAAGCAATTAAGCGTGCTTATCAGATAACGGTGAGAACCATTCAATCGCCACAATTCCCCGTAACCTGAGTGGTTAAACTATTTTATCCAGCTCTCATCGAATCCATGCCCCACACTTTTTTACGCTCTCACGGGAAACTGAAGCAGGAAGCCGGAGACCATGAGCCCATCCTGTTCATTGATGGCATCCATCCCACGCAGGGGACGAAACTTGCTTATGGCTGGATGCGCAAAGGCCAGAAAACCGCAGTGAAAACAACGGGAAGTCGTACCCGTCTGAACCTGATGGGTGCCCTGAATCTGGCCGATATCAGTAAAACAGGGGTACACGAATATGACCGTATCGACAGTTATCACATCGCCGAGTTCTTCATTGCCCTGCGTGAAACCTATCCGGTCAGTCAGAAGGTTCATATTATCCTTGACGGAGCCGGTTACCACCGGAGTGGGCTGGTGAAAGACTGTGGAAGGTGATGAATGAACAGGTCAGAAATAACCATTATTTCGCCTCGACGGCCTTGTTCAGGCAGGCAATACATCGCTTTTTTACGGAAATATTACCGGAACTTGCCGGGAACCTGTCGTGCCGTATTAATGACAACTTCCAGGTTCTGAATCCTGCATCTTCAAGTTAAGCGTGTATATTGTTTTTTGGATGAAGTTTCGGAAAAAATGCTGGATTCCCAGCATTGTATTATTAGTTATGATGACTCTAATCCCATAATGTGTAAACCGCGAGCGGTTATTCGAAAAAGTATATTTCAGAAAAGTGAACAATGCTTCAACGTATAGTCTTTCGTGACAGGATGGCCGAGTTGTAATAAATGATCGCATTGGCGATCAATCGGCCGCACTGGTTGCTGATTTCGATTTCAATGTCAGTTTTTCCGGTTAATTCCTTCTTTCTACCCACTCTGGCAACGGCTGAGTAACTGGTGATAAGACTCAACCCAATTCTAGGAACGGTGTACATTCCGCTTATTAGTCGAATCCGCTATTAAATAGTTACTTAACGGCGTGTACTATTCCGTTGTTTCTGAACCCTATTATTGCCTAAAATTAGTAAAGAATTTCAAGTTGAACAGGATCACTTATTATTTTAATAACCCCAGTGTCAGATTTTTCAAATTCAATTTGATATTTTTCATTGTCAATGCCTGTAATAATATTATCTAAATAAGAATATGCGAATCTTATTGATTTGTTTTTAGCCCATTCAGGTAATAAGTGTACATAGTAGTTAAAAACTATAAATCCTCTTTTTTTATTTATGTAATTTATATTTAGAATGTCTTTTAACATCATTCTACCATAACAAAAATCACCATTTTTATTAAATTCTTTTTCCCCTAAATTGGTTAAATTCCATAATTTATTTTTTCCTCTTTTAAAATCCAATTTTACTAATCCAGCATCAACAAGAGATTCCATGTTCGCATTAGCCCATATAGAATCCTCATTAATTGATACTGGCCATTCAGTCTCACCTAGGCATAATAATATTTTATCGTCAATTTCTTTTTGTATTTTCTTTCTAAACAATTCATTTCCTTCTGAATGACAAAAAAAAGATAAAAACAATAAAAAAAAGAAAAAATAATTTTTCATAAACCACACTCTATATTGTATTCTGTTATGGCATCACTAGCATTTTTATATTTTTTCTTTGTAAGATAGGATTTAGTATAATCCCAATAATAATTTGAAATGCCAGGTACTTCATTGTTATACTTTATATCATATTTAATAAATTCCACTGGATATTCTCCAAATATGTCATCATCATTATTTTCTTTGTGAAAAAAAATAATATAATAAACCCCATTTTTTACTCTTAGCTCGTAATCTTGTATTTTTATTTCAGAAGCAGATAATTTAAAATCAAACCAAGTAAAACCAGTATCATTTGGGAGTGGAACTATATTAAACTTTCCACTTTCATTTTTCATAAAAACAGTTAATGTATTACTTGGATGAGATGTATTGTTTTCAAATTTAGCATAAAAAACTACATCTTTTTTTCCATCACCGTTCAAATCTATAAGATTGATTCCATCCTCTAGATTTACCTTATTTCCGCAATGAGAAAATGCCTTGAACGAGAAAAGGAAAATAAAAATAAGGTAAAATTTATGTTTCATTTACATAACTCCTAACTAATCTAAACCCAATATCTGGCATCATATATCCTGAACTATGGTTATCACAATTGGACAAGCTGTTTGAATGGGAAAGATAACTTCCACCACAAAAATAATACAACTTAACTTTACCAAGCTCATAACTATCATAGACCCATTCAGAAACATTTCCACTCATATCGTATAAACCTAAGTCGTTTGGAGATAATTTACCTACAACCTGTGTTCCAAAATTACTTGTATTAAACTCTGGATACCACGCCACCTTCTTAGAATCATTGCTCCCAGAGTGATAGTATCCATATCTTCCTAATCGTAAGGCAGGTTTTCCCCCCCTTGCTGCAACATGCCATTCGTTTAAGGTAGGTAAACGATAGCCATTAGCTTTTGTATTTATAAAAACCTCTAAGCTTTTGTCTTTTTTTCTAATAATTTTATTTCCTTTTTGAAAATATACTGGAGTGAGTTTTAATTTCTCACTTAATGCATTTGAAAAAAGAACGGTATCTAGCCATTTAATATTTGTCACAGGATGCCTGCCTTCATCCTGTTCAGGGGGAAGACAATCTTCATAATATGCCCCGTTACATCCATCATCAAAATCATAACCATTTAATATAGCCCATTCATATACCTCTTTATATTCTGAATAAGTAACTTCATTCTTCATGATATAAAAAGAATTTAATTTAACATTAGAATGAGATTCATAATCTTGAGTGCCAAATACACTACCAACGTAAAAATCACCACCTTCAACAACGCTAAGTTCCATGTCATCAAATGAATACGCTCTTAATGACATTATTATAGATAAAAACAAATAAATATACTTCATTTTTTTCCTATATTGCTTTTTTTGGTATGAGCAGCAAGTCAATATATATCCAGAAACGCAATGATATTTTAATTTAAAGACATCCATTTTTATCTCCCGTATTTTTTAATCTTAAAATAATCTCTTTCGCTATCTTTTTGTTTTTTGTAATAAAGGTGTCTGAAGCCACCGCCGCAAAATCCGTCTTGTTGAGCTCTACTGAACTAATATAACCCGAATTCTGTTTAAGCCGTCATTGAAAAATCTTCTTCTGAGTAGAAAACTTTCAGTGACGGCTTCTTCCATTTAAGGCAGTAAGCAAATTGCTTTTATCACTTTCAAGTGACTGATTTTTATTCAGTTTAATCGGAAGTTCTTTGGCATCCTGATACGGATGTATTATAGCGATCACAATCCAACTTTCATGCCTATTACGATGAACATACGGAAGACATTCTGAAAAAAGCCTATTTATTGTACAGTCCGATATTTGATTCAAAAAATAAGTCATTAAAAATCAGTTAACTATAAAAAAAATCATTTTTTTTCATACCCACCTGTAAGAAATTGATGTGCGGTGCGACTAATTGAGTGAAGCAAATGCTTGTTTCAGCGAAGCAGTAATTCACCTTCTACATAAATATAAAAGGAACATTCTATGACTAAACAAACGACAAAAGCATTACTGGCTATGGCCTTAGGTAGCGTATTAATTACGGCAGGCACTTCAGCAATAGCGGATTCCGGCAGCAAAATGGAGAAATGCTATGGCGTTTCTCTAAAAGGGAAAAACGACTGTAAAGCAGGTGCAGGCACCACCTGTGCTGGTACCTCCAAAATGGATTATCAGGGCAATGCCTGGAAAATGGTACCGGCGGGTTCCTGCGTAAAAATGAAGTCTCCGACCTCCCCAACCGGTTTTGGTCAACTAGACGCGTTTAAAGAAGTGTAATCCCAGCATCAGACAGGAGCTCATACGATGATAATTTCTCTACCCCCGCATAGCGTCTCTTGTGATGCTCCTGACCGCCTCATGCTCAATATGCTCCCGGCCAGAGCAGGGATAGGATTAAAACCGGAGCATTTTCGCGCTATCCTGCACGATAAACCCGATATCGGTTTTTTTGAAATTCACGCGGAAAATTATCTGGTTGCAGGTGGTCCGTTTCATCAGGCACTGACCGCCATTCGCCAGGATTATCCGCTTTCTATTCATGGTGTGGGCCTGTCCATCGGAGGCGAAAATCCTCTGAATCAGACCCATTTACAACGTGTTGCTGCGCTGGTTGAACGCTACCAGCCAGCCGTTTTTTCTGAACACCTTGCTTGGTCGACGCACAATGATCTCTTTCTCAATGATCTGTTGCCGCTGCCTTATACCGACGTCACGCTGACACGGGTCTGCAAACACATCGATCAGGTACAAAATGCGCTGCGTCGCCCCATTCTGCTGGAAAACCCGGCCACCTACGTCGAGTTCAGTACCTCAACCATAAGCGAGACTGACTTTATCTCCGAGGTGATACGCCGCACCGGATGCGGACTACTGCTGGATGTGAACAATCTCTATATCAGTGGCGTCAACCATAATCGCTGCCCACAGCAGATGCTATTCGAGCTGCCCCTTCACCGTGTCGGTGAAATTCATCTGGCGGGCTATACAGAAAGCCACGATGGGGCAGACAACCGGCTGCTGATTGATTCACACGATAGTCATGTGACTGGGCCTGTCTGGGATCTCTATAACAAGACTCTACGTGAAACAGGGCCGATCGCCACCCTGATCGAATGGGACAGCAATATTCCACCATTAGACGTATTGCTGAACGAAGCCAGCCATGCCCAGCGTTACATTACAGAGAGCACGAAAAATGCAACAACGACTGTATCAAGCACTTCTTGACCCCTACCTCACAGTACCAAAGGGACTGACAGCCTGGAACGGTAGCGATCCGGCGGTACGTTTTACGATCTATCGTAATAATGTCATAGCGTCGCTGATTGATGCACTGGCCGAAAACTGCCTCGCCCAGCTCAGAGAGTGTTTTTTCCGTGCGATGGCGGCAGAATTTATACGGCAGCAACTGCCTTCTTTTCCCGTTTTAGCGGGCTATGGTGCGCAATTACCGGACTGGATTGCGACGTTCCAGCCGTTGGCAGACTGGCCCTGGCTGAACGATCTCACCCGACTGGAAATGTTGTTTATCGAATCACTGCACGCGGCGGCCCTTGCCGTACAGACGACAGAAGCAGCCCTCGTTGACGACGGTGTTCGAATAATGTTGCTCAGCCGTGCGGAAATGCAGTGCACCTGATTCCCTCACCCTGCGTTATTATTTATTTTGATTCTCGTTTTCACCACGAGTGAATGCGGAAGTGATAGTGCGCAGGTCGGCAAGTTGTTGTCTGAAGTTTCGGCATCCGGCGCACATTCGCAAATGCAGCATTAGATTAACACGTTGAGAAAGCATGATTTTTTCATCCTGCGCCTGAGACATCAGGCGCGTAGCTTGGTAACAACTAAGCATATTTATCCTCCTGGGAAAACCAGCGTTGTGACAAACATTCGCGTAAACGCATACGCGCACGCCAGAGCATCACATTCAAGTTACTGACGGAGAGCGCCATTTCCTGGCAGATCTCCTGAGTCTCAAGACCAATAAATTCGCGCATCATAAATGCCCGCGCGTTTTGCGTTGGCAACTGTGTCAGACAAAGCTCGAAAACCACCCAGAATTGCTCCTGTTCGGCCGCCTTATCCGGTAAATGCCAGCACTGAGGATGCTCGTTTCGCGGCCAATGACCAGACTCATCAAACAGCGCTTCGAAATTTTGCTCATCAATATCATCAGTCAGTTTCACGCTGCTGTGCCGATAACGCATACGCAAGGCGTCCGAGATCTTATTACGCAGGATCGTAAACACCCAGCTCTTCCAGGCGGCTCGTCCGGCAAAGGAAGAGGCATTCTTCATCGCTCCTTCCAGAGCCTCTTGAACAACATCTTCCGCCTGATGAAAATCATTCAGCTGCAAGCTGGCAAACTGCAACATCTGTTTATGCAGCGTGGAAAAAAACTGCGGATCCCGCAGCAAATTATTGATATCGGACATTGTGGTTTCTATCTTAACAGGATTGTTCGGAATAACCGGGTATTATGAAACACCATTTTGGCGGAATTGCTTAAATTCACTCATATGACTTAGGGACCGTTTGAAGAACGGAGAGTAATTCTAAATTAAATCTGTTTTTTGTACAGCAAGGGAAGTAGTGTCAGTGATAATGTGCACGTTCACCACGTGCGCATTTTATTATTTCCCAAACAACTTACGGTTAAAATCCTCAATCTTTCCAAACATCACCCGCTTTTGCATCGTCAGGCTCCAACTAGCAGATAATCCAGCAGCACTCATCAGCCGACGATACTGCTCTTCATCAAATGGCATATTAAAAGCAATAGCTATCGCTTCTTTAACCAAAACATCACTATTACGGGAAACAAGAACAAAAGGCTCATCCGGGCTAACATTTCCCGCAGCAATAATTCTATAAAGCCAACCACAGCGGCCACTCTCCTGCATAATGGCAGAAAAATTACTGATACCGGAATGAGCATTGAGTTTGTAACAAGGCGAACGAGGCTGAGTTACCTGAAGCATAGCCTCTCCCCAACTGAAAATATCACCGATACAAACATTCTCTTCTGTCAGGCCAGTTGTGGAAATATTTTCGCCAAACGCGGGAGCAATAAAGAAATCTTCCTGATCAGGAAATTGATGTTTCCAGAAATCGTAGTGTTCACGGGGATAATGGCAAAGCGCACGATCGGGACCACCATGGAAACGGGTTTCGGCCTGTTCATCACCTTCTAATCCAAGAGAAGTCAGACGCAGGCTGCCATCAACCATCCGTTTGTTAATTGCACTGGCAGACAGTTTTTCTGATATTTCAATTTTGCCTGTATATACCTGCGGATAATACATAATTCACTTTCCTTATTGAAATCAGTCCGACGATATCATCATAAACCAATACCCAATCAATAAAAATGCCGGCAGTAATATCAGCCGGCATAGCAGAAAGAGAAAATGAGTTAGAAAATTATTTCACTTTTTCCTGATAACGTTTTGCAGCTTCATCCCAGTTAACAACGTTCCAGAATGCTTTAATGTAGTCAGGACGACGGTTTTGATACTGCAAGTAATAGGCATGTTCCCAAACATCCAGACCAGCAATTGGATAGCCAGAAGCACCGGAAATAGCTTCACCCATTAACGGGCTGTCCTGGTTAGCAGTAGATACAACCGCCAGTTTGCCATCATCTTTCAGTACCAGCCACGCCCAGCCGGAACCAAAACGAGTCGCCGCCGCCTGCTCAAATTTCTCTTTAAAAGAATCCACACTACCGAAATCACGCTCAATAGCTTCTTTTAATGGGCCTTGCAGAATTGTCCCTAATTTCAAGCCTTTCCAGAACAGACTATGGTTAGCATGTCCACCAGCATTGTTACGCACAAAAGTACGTTTATCAGCAGGTATCTTATCTAATTGCTGAATCAGATCATCAACATCCAGTTTTGCCAGCTCAGGGAAGGCTTCCAGAGCGCCATTGGCATTATTAATGTAAGTCTGATGATGCTTGGTATGGTGGATTTCCATCGTCTGCTTATCAAAATGAGGTTCCAGAGCGTCATAAGAGTAAGGAAGAGAAGGTAATGAATAGCTCATATCATGTACTCCAGTCATATAAAATGATTCAAAGTTCACACCTTGTGAACAACTTGACTGCTCCTCCCCCTATAAGGAAGAGGATTCCCACTTCACAGAGACGAGCCTGACCCACTGGGACGCGAGCCAAGGCTTACCTCTCTCCGTGGGCTAACACTGTCAGCCCGACAGCTTTGATATTTCGCGCTTTATATGCGCATTTCATGGAGTCACACACTACATAAATGCAAAAGCGAGAAAACCGCCTCCTTTTATCCCCGCCCCGAAGAACAAGGTTTCCCGGAGGCTAACCGATAATCATTATAGTTAATTAAATATTATTGGAAATGATTATCAATGCCATATTCTCACTATGGTTTTATCATACAACTGTGTTTCAGTGACTTATCAGTCAATTTATCTATACTTAAGATTATTATTGGATTAGGATTTTAAATTACTATTTTTGGTTAGCAATTAAATCCAATTATCCCCACCACACCAAATGACAATTACGTGAAAAATATTCTTTTTATTGCGTGATCTTCCGCGCAAAAAAAAAACAAAAATTCTCCTTACACTTTAGTTAACCTTGTTTTGACATATTATTAACATTCGCAAGGAGAATATGAATATGACTCAAATAATGAAGCACTCTATTCCTGCTGTCATTGCAGAACATGCCCTGATGAATAAACAACAATATCAACAAGACTATCAATTATCGCTGCAAGATCCCGAAAGATTTTGGGGTGAGAAAGGTAACATTGTTGACTGGATTAAGCCTTACACCAAGGTAAAGAATACCTCTTTTGATCCTGGACATGTCAATATCCGCTGGTTTGAAGACGGAACACTGAATCTAAGTGCAAACTGTCTCGATCGCCATTTAAAAGAACATGGCGATCAAACCGCTATTATCTGGGAAGGCGACGATCCAGCAGAGTCCAAAACAGTCACCTATCGTGAACTGCATCATGATGTATGCCAGTTTGCTAATGCATTGAAAAATCTGGGTATTAAAAAAGGCGATGTTGTTGCTATTTACATGCCGATGGTGCCGGAAGCGGCAGTTGCCATGTTAGCATGTGCCCGCATTGGTGCTATCCATTCTGTTATTTTCGCAGGTTTTTCTCCTGATGCCGTATCCGGTCGCATCATTGATTCGAATACTAAACTGGTTATCACTGCCGATGAGGGTTTGAGAGCCGGACGTACAATTCCCCTGAAAAAGAATGTTGATGACGCATTAAGTAACCCAGCCGTTATCAGTGTATCCAATGTTATTGTTTTTAAACGTACTGGAAATATCGGTAATTGGTACTCTGGTCGCGACCTTTGGTGGCATGAGTTGACAGCAGGCGTAAGTGCTGACTGCCCAGTTGAAGAGATGAACGCAGAAGATCCGCTGTTTATTCTCTATACTTCCGGCTCTACCGGTAAACCTAAAGGCGTGCTGCACACTACCGGTGGCTACCTTGTATATGCATCCTTATCATTTAAATATGTATTCGACTATCATCCAGGTGAAATCTATTGGTGTACAGCTGATGTGGGCTGGGTGACTGGACATAGTTATCTGCTCTACGGACCGCTTTCCTGCGGTGCTATCACTCTGATGTTCGAAGGCGTACCAAACTATCCCGCGGTTAACCGTCTAAGTCAGGTTGTTGATAAACATCAGGTAAATATCCTGTACACAGCACCAACAGCAATTCGTGCCCTGATGGCTGAAGGTGACAAAGCTATTAAAGGAACGAAACGTACTTCTCTGCGTATTCTGGGATCTGTTGGTGAGCCTATTAACCCGGAAGCATGGGAATGGTATTACCAAAAAATTGGTAACAGCCAATGTCCGATTGTTGATACCTGGTGGCAAACAGAAACCGGCGGCTTCATGATAACGCCACTGCCAGGAGCAACTGAACTGAAAGCCGGTTCCGCAACTCTGCCTTTCTTCGGTGTTCAACCAGCTCTGGTTGATAACCTTGGTGAGCAATTAGAAGGTGCTTGCGAAGGAAATCTGGTTATTACTGATTCCTGGCCAGGACAAGCACGCTCACTGTTTGGCGATCATGACCGTTTCGAACAAACCTACTTCTCTACCTTTAAGGGAATGTACTTTAGTGGTGATGGCGCACGCCGTGATGAAGATGGCTATTATTGGATAACTGGCCGTGTTGATGATGTATTGAATATCTCCGGTCATCGTCTGGGCACGGCTGAAATTGAATCCGCTTTGGTTTCCCACCCCAAAATTGCTGAAGCCGCTGTCGTCGGCGTTCCGCATAATATCAAAGGGCAGGCAATTTATGCCTATGTCACTTTGAATCACGGCGAAGAACCTTCCCCAGAATTATATACCGAAGTCCGTAATTGGGTGCGTAAAGAAATCGGCCCGATCGCGACACCGGATATCCTGCACTGGACAGATTCTTTACCAAAAACCCGCTCAGGAAAAATTATGCGCCGCATCCTGCGTAAAATTGCTTCCGGCGATACCAGTAATCTAGGAGATACCTCAACACTGGCAGATCCAGGAGTAGTGGAAAAACTATTGGAAGAAAAACAAACAATGAGTATTTCGTAATATACCATGCCGCCGCAAGGCGGCTTAATCAACGAATATAATAAAAATATAAGAGGACATTCTGATGAATGACGCCATTTACCAAGGGATTGAGAATAATCCTCGTTTCAAAGAATTAATTGAAAAACGAGGCCGTTTTGCATGGCTGCTATCAATAATCACGTTAGTTTTGTATGTCAGTTTTATTTTTCTCATTGCATTTGCACCTGAATGGTTGGGTACCCCTCTTTATGCTGGTTCATATATTACCCGTGGGATACCCGTTGGCATTGGCTTAATTGTTATTTCATTCATCTTAACTGGCCTGTATGTAATCAGAGCTAATGGCGAATTCGATCGTCTTACCTTACAAATTCTTGACGAGGTAAAGAAATGAAGAAATTTTTGCTGACAATAATACTGCTATTTCCTGATCTCATATGGGCCGACACAATCTCTGACTCCATAGAAAAGCAACCCGTCAACATTCAGGCCATTATTATGTTTGTCCTGTTTGTTGGTTTCACACTCTATATCACTTACTGGGCCTCAAAAAAGACGCGCTCCCGTACTGACTACTATACTGCGGGTGGGCGTATTACTGGTTTCCAAAATGGCATGGCGATTGCGGGAGATTTTATGTCCGCAGCATCATTCCTTGGCATTTCCGCTCTGGTCTATACATCTGGTTACGACGGGCTAATTTATTCTATCGGCTTTCTAATTGGCTGGCCCATTATCCTGTTTCTGATTGCCGAACGATTAAGAAATCTTGGGCGTTACACTTTTGCAGATGTTGCTTCTTACCGGTTACAGCAACGCCCAATTCGTATCTTATCTGCCATTGGCTCACTGGTTGTTGTTGCCCTCTATCTTATTGCACAGATGGTTGGAGCAGGTAAGCTTATCGAATTGCTTTTTGGCCTGAATTACCATATTGCGGTCGTATTAGTTGGTATTCTGATGGTACTTTATGTTCTGTTTGGCGGCATGCTGGCAACGACTTGGGTACAAATTATCAAAGCTATTCTATTGCTGGCTGGCGCCACCTTTATGGCTCTTATGGTCATGAAAGCGGTAAACTTCAATTTCAACACGTTGTTTAAAGAAGCTGTTACTGCTCACTCAAGAGGTGAAGCCATCATGAGCCCAGGAGGTTTAGTATCTGATCCGATTTCCGCACTTTCCCTTGGTCTTGCATTGATGTTCGGTACCGCTGGTTTACCTCATATCATTATGCGTTTCTTTACTGTAAGTGATGCGAAAGAAGCACGAAAAAGCGTTTTCTATGCAACTGGCTTCATCGGCTATTTTTACATTCTGACATTCATCATCGGTTTCGGCGCTATTTTACTGGTCAGCCCAAACCCGTCATTTAAAGATGCTACAGGTGCGTTAATCGGTGGTACTAACATGGCAGCCGTTCACCTTGCAAGTGCAGTTGGGGGGAATTTGTTCCTCGGTTTTATTTCCGCTGTAGCTTTTGCCACTATTCTGGCAGTAGTAGCAGGATTGACACTAGCTGGAGCATCAGCAGTATCACACGACCTGTACGCAAACGTCATTAAGCACGGCGAAGCCAACGAACGCGATGAATTGAAAGTATCAAAAATAACTGTTGTGATACTTGGGTTTGTCGCAATTGGATTAGGTATTTTATTTGAGAATCAGAACATAGCCTTTATGGTTGGATTGGCATTCTCTATTGCGGCAAGCTGTAACTTCCCAATCATTCTTTTGTCTATGTACTGGTGCAAACTCACTACCCGTGGCGCATTAACCGGAGGTTGGCTGGGGTTAATTACAGCTGTCGTTTTGATGATTCTAGGTCCAACAATTTGGGTCAGCATTCTCGGCCACGAAAAATCAATCTATCCTTATGAATATCCAGCATTATTCTCAATGATTGTCGCTTTTGCCGGTTCATGGCTATTTTCTCTTACCGATAATTCACTACAGGGAATGCGGGAAAGAGAACAATTCAGAACCCAATTTATTCGATCGCAAACAGGGCTTGGTATCGCACAAGGAAAATCACATTAGTTACGATTTTATACTCAACCTCTCCTTCAGGAGAGGTATTTTTATTAGGAAGCCACCTGAACTCAGAGCTATTTCGCAAGTTAAGCTCTTGTTTTATTCTTAGGTTAATGATTAACTTTATTATTTCAATTCGCTACTTAACATTATTAACCTATATGCGAAATAAATTACCCATTCTTATTATCTTGATTCTGGCTTTACTGCCAATAATTTTCATTGGTAATGTAGCTAATGAGTATAAGTTAAAGATAGTATTATTGAGTTTTTTACTGGCAAATACTAACGCATTTTTCTATCGTTTTAAATATTTCAAGCCTTTAATTTTACTTATATCTTTATTATGGTCACTTAATATATCCACATCATTTTTCTTCTCTAGCAAACACCAAATAAGCTTCTCTTCAACTATTGCTAATACTTTTATCAATACAAATAGCAGTGAAGCTGTAGGTATGTTGTCCTACAACAAATATTATGTATTTTTCTTTATTTTCATGACATTAACTTATTTACTGGCTATAAGATGGTTATCAAAAAATACAGATTCCCGATTTCTAAAAGCCAATATATGGGCTTTATTATTTATCTGCTTATTAGTACCGGTTGATTATTATATTTCAGGAAAAAAATATTCAGATAAGGTAATTTTGTCAGAGCATTTTTTAATGGGAACACCATTCTATAACTCATCAGCAATGGTAAGAGCAATATATGAAAATCAAAAAATCAGGAAAATTACGTCTGTTGAAGTAAATTTTAATTATATAAGAAAAGATAAAAATATTGATACTTATATATTACTAATAGGAGAATCAGCAAGAAGAGACCATATGTCTCTATACGGTTATAATAAAGTTACAACACCAACATTAGACATAATACAGAAAAATATTCTGATATTCAATCAAGCTATTTCTCCAGCACCAGTTACTATATTATCTGTACCTATTTCATTATCTAATATCACCTTATATCAACTCAGAGATAAAGCTCATTATGCTGACAATATTATATCCTTAGCTAAAGATGCAGGATTTAAGACAACCTGGATAAGTAATCAAGGCAAATCTGGCAAAAGTAACAGCTTAATTACCGTTATCGCTAACATGGCTGATAATCAGAAGTGGAATAAATATATTGGATATGATGAAGAGTTGTTACCTTATTTAGATAATGCCCTAGAACAAAAAGGTAAGAAACTTATTATCATGCATATCTACGGAAGTCATGAGCCATCCTGTAACCGCTTTCCAGAAAACAAATTGATCTCCTTTTCATCGAATGAAGATGATAACTGCTATGATAGTTCAATAGCTTATACAGACCAGCTAATAAGAAAAATCATCAATAAAATCAAAGAAGAAAAAGCCTCTATCCTCTATTTCTCAGATCACGGATTACAACGCTTAGATAAGAATGGTGACATCCGTTATCATCACGGTGTCAGTAACCCACGAAAAGATACTTATAATATCCCCTTATTTATCTGGTATAACGATAATGTTAATGCACAATATCGCCACACTGGTGTAGTAAACGCACCTTTTTCAACTTCAGATAATTATTATCTTATTAGTGACTGGTTGGGTATTCATCATAAATCTCAAAAACACTGCCGTTCCCCATTGAGTAATTGCTTTAAACCACCGAAAGAATTAATAGTGATAGATGGTAATAAAAATCTGATGAAATATAGCGAGCTTCCTGATGAGAAATATATGAACGATTTTAGTAAATGATGTAAATTCGAGATCTAGATATTTTAGCCTGTTACTATGAGCATCAACTAAAATGCGTGATTCATAAATATAAGAGAGGGGAAGGGAAATTGTTATTTTTGTTGTCGAGTTAAAGCCCGTAGAGTGTTTGTATATAGCAATCCTACAATCAAAACCGCTTACATGACATTATTTTTCCAAGGAAATATTAATAAAGTCGCGCGAATTATCCTCCATGAATAAAATTTTAATACTCTTAATACAAGAGTAAAAATAAAATAATATTCCCCATATAACTTAACTTGAGCTAAAAAGCGATTACTCACTAGCCATCAACTTTACAGTAAAACCATTCTAAACAAATCTAGCTGATGATCCCCACGAACTGAATCTTCTGCAAAAACTCAGTTCGTACCCTCAAAGCATTTTAATTTTCTTTCTAATATCACAGTCGCAAAAACCCAAAAGCCGTTTTTTTTCTGATAATTACAACGCAGAGAAACCGCATAACTTAAAAATTTTCGAGGGTACCTTCTATATGGCGGCCGTAGTACTAAGAAAATATCAGGCCATTATATGCTTTTTATTTAGAAAACCACATTGAAATTAATTATAAGAAAAGAATTTCTAAGCTCAGATTTCACTGTGTAATAAAGAAAACACTCCAAAACGCAAAAACCCCCAGCTTACGCTGAGGGTATTCACTTAATATAAAGCCTGGCAGTTCCCTACTCTCACATGGGGAGACCCCACACTACCATCGGCGCTACGGCGT
>NZ_JBEJZY010000036.1:0-58063 GCF_040256935.1 Photorhabdus viridis | reverse complement strand
GTCGGCCCAGTCCGTCAGAGGCCAGTTGCGTGGCGCAGCCGTTCGGGGCAATCACTTCACTTAATTGCTGCTGTTCATAGCCGTAATGCCAGTGGCGGCCATCGGGCAGGACATGGCGCAGGATTTCACCGTGCTCCCCGTGCCGGAACTCTTCCCGCCGGCCCTGCGGGTCGGTGACCGCATCCAGATTACCCCGGTCGCTGTAGTGAAACCGCCAGCTTTTCCCGTCCGGCGGCGTGACCTGAGCCAGTTGACCGTATTCGTCGTAGTGGTAAACGGTGCTGTCTCCCGTCGGAGTAGTGAACAGCATCAGTTCCCCGTACGGGCTGTATTCCAATGCGGCGGTTCGGCCCAGCGGGTCGGTTTCTGCGACTTTGTGACCAAAGTCCCACTGGGTCAGGGTTTCATGGCCGAGCGGGTTAATTTCCCGGGTGACCAGACCGTCGGCATTATATTCGTAGCGGGTACACCCGCCTTCGGCATCGAAATAGGTGGTTACCCGATGTTCGTCATCATAGTCAAAACGGTCCTGCCAGTAGCCTTGCGGGGTGGTGAGCGCAGTTATCCGGCCCCGGTTGTCATAATGCAGGGCGACATCGGTTTTATCGGTGTCATGCCAGCGGGTCATGTAGCCCGGCGGGCTGTATTCATGCCACAAATGATTAAACTGAAATGACTCACATTCTGCCAGGTAACCCTGGCTGTCATAGCGACAAGTGACCAGTCGCTGACGCTGCCCCTGATGCAGCCAGTCAATGGCGGTCAGTTGCCGGTGTTCATAGTGCAGCACCAGTTCAGCGCTGTCGGCATGGACGATATCCGCCAGGCGCCCGGTCTCATCGTAACGAAACACGGTCCGGTTGCCGTTGCGGTCTTCTGTCGCCGACAGGCAACGTTTGTCGCCCTGTCGCTGCGCAAAACTCAGGATGTGCTGAGTGCGGCGGTTAAACAGGCGCAGTTCACCGTTCAGGTGCCCGTACAGCAGATAATGACCGGCATACAGGTTGACCGAGAAAACGTGTTCTGTCGGGGTGTGGAAGGTGTAAATCACGCCTTCCGCGTCGGTGAAGTGGGTCTCCTCGCCGTCCCGTCTCAGGTGTTGTGACCAGTCGTCCGCCCATTTGAGGCCGAACAGCCCGGAAAAGTTTGCAGTCGAGCGATACACCCGGTTCAGCGCCAGCGGCAACAACCCCGGCAGGGCAAGCACCGGCCAGACTTGTAAGAAGTCGCCGGTCGCCACATCCACCGGGTCACTGGCGCTGGGCGTTGTCTCGGTTGCTTTGCCGGTTTTTTTCACCGAGGGGGTGGGTTCGGCGCCGGATTTGACTTTCTCGGCGTGGCCTTTTCGGCCAAGCGGTAGCGGCAGTGCGCCGGCAATGGCAATCAGCCAGCGCAGGTCTTTGTTGCTTTCGGTCAGGATAGTCAGGGCATTACCGGTTTCGGTGGTCACGGCAAGGGAGGCGGCGCCGCTGTTGATATTGGCGTCACAGGTGGTGCGGTGGCCTAAGCGGGCAATCGGTTTGCCGTTGGCAAATACGGTTTTTGCCCCTTCCGCAATCACGAGCGGGCCGGGGTGGTCGCTGCACACAATTTCGTCACCCTGACGGGCCACCGGCTGGCCGGCAAAAAAGACATTCGGTGAGCCCCCGATAATGGCGCCCTTATTGGCGCCGTACTGTCCGAGCGCCGCCCCCACACTGCTTATCACCCCGCCAACGTAGCCCCCGACAAGTCCCGCAGCCGCGCCGGCCACGACCGCTAACGCCAGCCCGCCGGTCGCCACCGTTAACGCACCGATTGCCACAGCGGCCAGCGCTCCTAGTAAAACCCCGCCCAGCGCGCCCCACAATGCGGCGCTTTTGTTCTGATGGGCAATCGCATCCCCTGTCCGGGCCGGCGCATAGCCTTCGGTGGCAACGGTGTGCTGGCCGAATAAGGACATGACTCCGTGGGTCACCGTCGTGCCGACTTCATTGCCAATTTGAGCGCCCAGTTTTCCGCCCGCCACTCCGGCTGCCAGCGGGAGTAAGGCGGGCGCACCGCCGATAGCGACGGTATACATGCCCGCCACCGCCAGCGAATGGTGTTGAAAATCCTCACTTTCCAGATAGTTGAGCACAGTATCGGCGGGCGAAGTGCCTTCTGTTGGCGGCGGGGCGTTGTCCTGTTTGCGGGCCCCGGCGTGGTGGGCGCGTTGCGCTGCTCCGGCCCCCAGCCAGGCCATCATCAATAAACTCATGGCGATTCACTCCGGCGGGGATTAGCTGTCATGGAGACGGGGCTGAAATGAGGTCATCATGGTCATCATCTGTTCCCGCTGGGCCTGCGTCATGGCGCCGGAGCAGGTGCCAGTCAGGATTAATATCTGTGCCGGCAGATGAAGCAGCCGCATCAGTTGATGAAGCGGGCCCTGCGGCGAAGTCCAGGTGAATTCGGCGGTGACGGTGGTCATGCCGTTCAGCTCCCCGGTTTCCTGAGCGATGGCCTGATAGTTTTTCAGTTTCTGGCTGAGTGAGCGGATTTCCCGTTCAGCAAACGGGATAAAATCGAGTCCCCAGGGCAGGGTATCGCGGGAGAGGGTGAAACTGCTGCCGTGGTGGTCATCGGGGCTATTGAGCACTAACAGGCTGACATCTTGCCAGTCGTGGGGCACGTTCACCGTGCCGGCATTGAAGTGAAACGGGATGAAGCGAGTTTCCTGGGTCATGATGGGGTCCTGATCATTATTTTAAGGTGTTTGGGTATTTGGGTTACTTGTTCATATTGATGTTGCCGCCCAGCACCATGACGCCGCTGGCGTTAATTTCAATACTGTTAGCCTCCCCGCCAAAGGAGAGTGTGAGGCTGTCTTGGGTCATCACGATTTTTCCCGCGCCGACCGTCAGCGTGATATTGTCGCTGGCTTCATACAGTTGAGTTCCGTCGCCCGCTTTACCGGCGCTGGCCTTGACCTGTACCTGATTGGCTTCGGTGCTGCGAAGCTGGCAGATGGTTTCCATCAGGTTACCTTGTTTAATGGCTGTTTTTTCATCGCCGGCCTGAACCGTAATCTCGCGGTCGTTGGTTTCTACGGTGAGTGTCTGGCGATGTTTCACCCGGGTATGCATATCCCGTTGCGCGTGCAGCGACAGCGCTTCACTGCCTTTGGCATCCTCAAAACGCAGTTCGTTATAGCCTTCGCCCTTGTGGGTTTTCGAGCGGAAGGCCATCTGGGTTTTGCTGCCCGGCAAGGTGCCCGGCGGGAGGTTGCTGGCGTGATACGTTCGCCCGATGACAATCGGCTGGTCTGGGTCGCCGTTGAGAAAATCCACCACCACCTCCTGACCGACCCGTGGGATAGCCAGCATGCCCCAGCCCTGGCCGGCCCACGGCTGTGTTACCCGTATCCAGCAGGAGCTGTGGTCGTCACTCTGGCCGTAACGGTCCCACAGGAATTGCAGCCGGATACGGCCGTATGAGTCGCAGAAGATTTCTTCGCCCGCCGGGCCAACCACTTTGGCTATTTGTGGGCCATCTATTACCGGTTTGAGCGCCGGCATCGGACGCCAGTGCTGATGCGCCGGGATAAAGGTGAACTGGTTGCTCATGACGGTGCCGGTCTCACCGGTGGTTTGCGCCAGCGCCTGCGGCTGGCTGCCGTTGTGGGAGACGCTGACCAGCTGCCAGAGCTGGTTGAGGTCATCGCGGGGATGGTCGGTGAGGGTGAACAGCACGCCCGGCTGCATCGCGGCGTGGTTACTTTCACCGGAGCCGGTCAGGGCGTCATTGCGCAGGGCTTCGAGCCGATAGCGGGTGAAATCGGCGCCGTGCTGTTCGTCTTTAAAGCGGCCGGGGAAATCGAAGTGTTCATAGCCGGTGTGCTGGAGGTTTTGTTCCCGCATATGGTGGCGAAACTCGGCGGCCCAGACTGGATTCTTGAAGGTGTAATCTTTGAGCTCCACGGTGGCCGGGCGCACCTGAGCCTGTCGGGTCAGGGTAGTGACGCATAATTGCTGGGCCTGGGCGGCCTCATCGGGGTGGTAGGGCAATACCGGGCCTGTGGCGAGGGCGCCCGCCACGTCGGCGAACACCAGGGTGTTTTTATTTTCGTTGAACTCAAAGAAATAAAACAGGCCTTCTTCGGCGGTCAGCCGGTGCAGAAAGTCAAAATCGGTTTCCCGGTACTGAACGCAGAATTCCCGTTCCGGGTGGGCGTAACGCAGGCGGAAGGCCACATCGCGGACGCCGCTCTCTTTGAGCAGGGTGGTGAGAATGGTTTTGATATCCTGCCGCTGAAAAATTCGTGAATTCTGGCGCAGGGTGGTGCGCCACATATCGGGGCGGAGGGTCATCTCATAGCGGGTCTGATGTTTGCCGGTGTTGCCCTGAACAAAGCGGGCGACCATGCCGGTGACGGTGCGCTCGATTTTGCCTGCGCGCAGGATGGTGAGGGTGGCGCGGTTATCGAGGACCGCGGCGAAATCAATGGCCGGGTCGGCACTGGCTAAACTGACCGCCAGATTAAATGGGGTGGACAGGGCTTCTTTGAGTGAAAAGCCGGCGACGACAAAGGTTTCAGGCGGTAATCCACCGGCCGTGAGGGTGAAGAGTAAGCCGCTGGCGCTTTGCGTCTTTAGCCGGTCGGCAAGGTGTTTGGCACCCGATGGCCTGGGTGGATTTTTCTGGAATGACATCACGTCCCCTTAATTTTTCATGAGGATATTCAACGCACAGACCTTCGGTCCGGCGCTTTTTTGCGTGTAGTCATTAATAATCAAGGGGTTAAAGAGACCGCCTTGAGGAAGAACATTTAAGACAATGAGGCTGCTAGCAGTCTGTTGCTGTTAGTCTTGTATTGATAACCTGCATTGAACAGGTAACCTGGGCTGTTATGCCATCGGTGACCTAAGAGAGAGTAAAATATAACAAAAAATTTACGGTGTCTCGTTTGTTTGGTTGGCTAATTTCCGATCAATCTTGAAAATGTGATATATGTCACGAATTTCTTTGTGCAGTGCAGCTGTAACGGGATCAGCGCTGTTTTGTTAAAAATGATCAAGTCCCTTACCGTGTTGCCATTTTTGCACTATTCCAATCCTGAAATGATTCAAGCTCTTTTAAATGTACGTCTTCACAACGACAGATCAACGTATCGGGTGAAAGCCTTATCCCGAAAGGAAAAAGGAAGTGCTAACCGGGCGAAAGCGCGGTTACAGGTAGCCAGGTGCCATGAACACGTAGTCAACGCCAGAGCCGATTTTCAGCATAAGCTTTCCCGTACGCTGATTGACGAAAACCAAGCGATCATTGTGGAGACGCTGAAAACGGCAAACATGATGAAAAATCACAGACTTGTCCGTGCTATTGGGGATGCAGGCTGGAATACAAAGCGGAACAAAAAGGCGTTTATGTGGTGAAACTCGATCAGTGGTATGCGAGTTCCAGAAGGTGTCATTGTTGTGGTGGCAAGATGTCGGAAATGCCGCTGCATAAACGGCACTGGCAATGCCCTGAATGCGCGGTAGAACATGACCGTGACATCAATGCGGCGATCAACATCCGGCAAAAAGGGATAGTTGAATGACAGGCGGCGGGACACGTCGTCTCTGCTCATGGAGGCCTGCGTAAATCCGTTGCACCAACGGTTGCGGCCTGAGAAGTGGGAAGCCTCGCCGTTTTTTACGGCGGGGAGCAGTCACCGCTAATGGAGCAATCAAAGGTATTTATCCAAATCTACGTCCACTATTAATCAAAATCAGTGTTGTAAAAACGGGGGTGATCATAGAGTTATGTTCTCCTTATTTCAGTTCCTACCGTTAATCCAAGCCAAATCAACATGATTTATAATGTTCTATTTATAGGACATTATAATCATAATAGCGCATAATATTCGATTAAAGTGACATTAAAAAATCATGTTACAGTTATGTTATAATGTGCTAATAAATATCCATTATAGCTATTAATAATTTTAATGTGCCATTTTGGGGATGTTATGATTTCACATGAAAGAACAGCTTCAGCAATTGCAGAAGAATTGGGAGGACGCTTGAAACAAGCTCGACTAAACAATGATCTGACTCAAGCTGAAGTTGCTGAACTTTTAGGCGTCACAAGAAAAACTGTACTGAATGCTGAAAAAGGGAAAGTCCAATTAGAGATTTTTGTTGCCATTATGGCCGCGTTAAACTTAACCGGACAATTTCATTGATTGACCTGATAGGTACAAATTTGAGATTAACTATCTAATATCCTAATGGTTGTAGATCATTCTCGTGATATAGATCACACCGTCAAGATTCCTGAAAAAATTTCCCGGCGTGATCTTCTGCCTATTATGACTGGCTGAAATTATGCGCTAATCATAGCGCAAAGCTATCCATCACTTCATGGCGCAGCTCGTGATAACCTTCCTCATTAAAGCCATGTCGCCAGTAAGGGATAGCATATAACTGGTGGCGTTCATAACCTTTTTCACGGCGAACGTAGCGACGAATCGCTTTTACCATCTTATCTTCACCGGCAAGCCAGAAAGTGACATCTTCTGTTGGTAATGACCAGGATTTGAACGTGGATACCATCTTGTCAGTCACTTCAACACCGCCGGTAATCCAGTGGATTGTTATTCCCTCTGGTTTTTTCAACTCCTGAATATCCTGTTCACTTTCGACGCGGATAATCACCTGCCCGGCAGCGTCTGGTTTTATTGTTTCCAATAGCGCCGCAATTGCAGGCAGGGAACTTGGGTCGCCAGCCATATAATAGTTGCTGGCTTTTGGCAGTAATGGATCAGGACCTCCAGGGTTAGTGATACCGATCCAGTCACCGATTTTGGCTCTGTGAGCAAATTCCACCGCTGGACCACCATGGTCATGCAGTGCGAACTCAATATCGATCTCTTTTTGTTCGGAACGCAGAGCCCGAACGGTGTAAGCACGGGTAACCGGGCGCAGCTCTTTTGTCGGCCATATTGGGCCTTCTGGGGATAAAGTGGGTAAGATCGGTTTGATCTGTCCCGGAAGAGGTAAGAATATTTTTACCAGCCCACCTTCGCATTCGGTGGGATAAGTGTCCAGGTTTTCACTTTCGAAAGTAATGCTGCGCATATTGGGGGTGACGTCGAAAATTTTTTTTACCTGAACAAGTCTCGGTGGTGCAGGGCGGTAAATATTTTTCTCTTCAATTGTTTTATTAGCCACGTAAAATTCCTCTGGAAAATTTATCGAAGGTAATGATCTGATAAAGCAAAATGCAGTGTAACAGTAATTAACACAAATGCTAATCATTATCATTCAATAAGTTGCTCTGATGCCAGTAATTTGATTTATCTGTCTTTTTCAGTCCGGTGATAATTGAATTTCTATTTCTGTACCACCATTTTTACGGTTTTTTATCTGTAATTGTCCACCGATGAGCTTGACTCTGTCTTGCATAATAGCCAGTCCAAATCTGTTTTTATCAATTGCATTTAGATTGATGCCCCGACCATTGTCACTGACAACAGCAATGATTTTGTCATCAATAGGATAGATACGGATACTGATCCAGTTTGCATTGGAATGCTTGTAGCAATTGTTTAGACACTCCCGGATGATTTGTATTAAATGTTTACAGTAACTGTCAGGGATGTGCTGATGTGTCAGACGGTAATTGAATTCAATATTGAAGCCCAGACGGTGGTTAAACTCATTAACCAACATCTGTAAAGATTCTTGCAGATTACATTGAGGCTGCTCGTTCCTAAAAGTTGCCAATAATTCTCTTAGCTGGCGGTAAGCGATATTCAACTCATCTTTAATCATATTGAGCGAAGTTAAACTTTGCTTGGATAAGTTATCACTACTGATATACAGGCAATTAACCTGAATTTTAAGGAAAGAGAGCGATTGGGCAATTGAATCATGGAGTTCACGGGAAATAGCTGCCCTTTCTGCTGCTAAAATACTTTGATGGCGGCACTGGATTTGGTTTTCCCCTAACAGTTTATTCGTCATTAAGGCAACCACATTCTGAACCAGGCTTTTTTCATCGGGGGTTAAGTCACTATTTCTGTGTGTTTTTATCCAGAGTGTCCCATAGTTATCAATATTATCATTCAGATTCCATCTCATAATCAGAGGCATATCGAAATAGGGGCATTGGTGGGGATTGCGGAAGCAATATTCTTGTTGTGATGGATAAAAGATGATTTTGGCTTCACAGAAAGGGATCAGGCGATTGAGATGAGAAAAAATCTCCTGTAGTTTTTCAGGAAGAAGTTTACAGTTTTGTAGTTTGAAATGGCTTTGACAGAGGAAATCCAAATAGCTATTTTTTTGTTTCAGTGCGTTAATCTCTGCTTTGTATCTTGAGTGTTGCCACTCTTTGACAGGAACAGAGTTATGCACTACTTTTATCAGGAAATATATATTTGTAATGCTTAACATTATCAGCAACGGTAGAATTAAATCTTGAATAGACGGTTTATTGATCAATAACAGTATAAGAAGTAAAAATAAATTTATAATAGAGTTGATTACAAACAACTTTTGGTTTGTGAAGAGAGAGTTATTTGAACTTGTTTTCATCAGGTTAAGATTCCGTTCTACAATACTGATGAAAACTTTAGCTCAATTTATTAAATAGTGTTAATAATTACTTTAATTTCATTCCTGCTGCTGTCATTAGAAGGCGAAATAGTGTGGAGACAGCAAAAAGAGCCATCACACTGCAAAGCCAGATTCCCGCCATCCAGCCTATCCGTTTCCATACGGAAGGGCGTTGGATATTTTGATCAGTGGTAGCCTTGTTCATGGTTCACTTTCCCCCGGAAAACGTAGTAGCTCCAATAGGTATAAACTAGGATCACTGGGATGATCAGCAGAGCGCCGACCAGCATAAAACCTAAACTTTGTGGTGGTGCTGCGGCTGCTTCATAACTGATAGCCGGTGGGATCAGGTTAGGCCAGATACTGATACCTAATCCACTGTAGCCAAGGAAAACCAGCAATAGCGCTAACAGAAACGGTGTGTAATGGGTTTTGCGTTTGATGGAACGCAATAGTTTCCAGCCCGACCATGCCACTAACAGTGGTACAGGAAGGAAGAACCATAAATTAGGTAAACTGAACCAACGTTCCGCAATTGCCGGATGGATTAATGGTGTCCACAAACTGATAATGACGATGATAGCCAGCATCAGAAGAATGAGTGGGCGGGCTACACGGTACATTGTCTGTTGCAGATGGCCTTCGGTTTTCATAATCAGCCAGCCACAGCCTAACAAGGCGTAAGCAACGACAAGCCCAAAGCCACAGAACAGCGGGAAAGGTGAGAACCAATCAAAATAGCCACCCGCATAAGCCCGGTTTTCAACAGGGAACCCCTGAATAAAGGCGCCGACCACCACCCCCTGAACGAATGTGGCAATCACAGAACCGCCGATAAAGGCTTTGTCCCAGATATGACGATGTTCAGGCGCGGATTTGAAACGAAACTCAAAAGCGACGCCACGGAATATCAGGCCAAATAACATTAATGTCAGGGGGATCGTCAGTGCATCAAGTATAACGGCATAAGCCAGAGGAAAGGCACCGAATAAACCTGCGCCTCCAAGCACTAGCCAGGTTTCGTTACCATCCCAGACGGGGGCGACACTGTTCATCATTAAATCACGGTCGCTGTCGCTTTTAATCGTGGGATAGAGCAGCCCAATCCCCAGATCAAAACCATCCATGACAATGTACATCATGGTGCTGAATACAATGATGATGAACCAGATTAACGGCAGATCAATACCCATTTTTTAACTCCTTTTTGGGGCCTTTACGGATAAGTTTCATCATATAGGCGTAACCCACGCCAAATACCGAGCCATAAACCACGATAAACAGCAACAGGCTGAGGCTCATATGTATCTCACCGTGTGCGGATACAGCATCTTTGGTGCGTAACAGACCGTAAACCACCCACGGTTGACGGCCTATCTCGGTGGTAAACCAGCCGGCAAGAATGGCGATCAGGCCGGAAGGCGCCATCAAGAACATAAAACGCAGGAAGGGTTTTGATTGGTAAAGCTGTTGCTTATAGCGTAGCCAGAGTCCCCAGCAGCCGGCAATTATCATCAGCATACCCAAGCCAACCATCACTCGGAATGACCAGAAAACCATCAGGGCATTTGGTCTATCTTCCGGTGGAAACTCTTTAAGAGCAGGAACCTGTTTATCGATGCTGTGCGTCAAAATTAGACTGGCGAGATAAGGAATCTCCACGGCATAACGCGTCTCTTCCCGTTCCATATCAGGAATACCAAACAGGATTAGCGGAGTTGCTTCGCCGGGACGATTTTCCCAATGGCCTTCCATTGCCGCGATTTTGGCGGGTTGATGCTTGAGTGTGTTAAGACCGTGGGCATCACCAATCAACGCCTGTAAAGGCGCAATAATCAGGATCATCCACATCGACATGGATAGCATTTTTTTCATTGCTGTCGAGTCATTGCCTTTTAATAAATGCCATGCCGCTGAAGCTGCAACAAAGAATGCTGAGGCAAGGAATGCCGCAGTACACATATGAGCCAGGCGGTATGGAAAGGAGGGATTAAATATAACTGCCAGCCAGTCGATGGGAACGACCTGATTATTGATAATTTCATGGCCTTGTGGGGTTTGCATCCAGCTATTTGAGGCCAATATCCAAAAGGTGGATATCAGAGTACCCAGCGCAACCATACAGGTGGCGAAAAAATGTAACTTTTCACCCACACGGCTCCAGCCAAATAACATCACGCCAAGAAAGCCCGCTTCAAGAAAGAACGCGGTCAGCACTTCGTAAGTCAGCAAGGAGCCGGTGATCGAACCGGCAAACTCGGAGAAAAAACTCCAGTTGGTGCCGAACTGATAAGCCATAACCAGGCCGGAAACCACGCCCATGCCGAAGTTAACTGCAAAAATTTTCGACCAGAAGTGATATAACTCTTTGTAATCGGTATGACGGGTTTTCAGCCATAATCCTTCCAGTACCGCTAAAAAACTTGCCAGCCCAATCGTGATTGCTGGAAAGATAATGTGAAAGGAGACAGTAAAAGCGAACTGAATTCTAGCCAGTTCCAGAGCACTTAAGCCAAACATAGTGACCTCTTATTTTTAGTTTGAACAAAGGCAGGAAATGTGTGTGGGTAAGTAGAGCATGAAAAAAATAACTATAATAGTGACAATTTTCTGTATATTGACTATAACAGTTTTCACGGAGGTCTGAACTTATGAAGCGTTATGAACAATTTGCCAAGCAAATTCTGCAACATATTGAAGATGGTACCTGGCTGGTAGGAGATAGACTACCTTCTTTGAGAGAGTCAGTGAAATTATCGGGTTTGAGTTTGATGACAGTTGTTCAGTCGTATCAGTTATTGGAAAGTCAGGGATGGATCACTTCCCGGCCTCAGTCTGGTTATTATGTCACCAAGCGTTTACAACCATTTGCGGCGGCGAAAGGGGGAAAGCGATTACATCTGAGCGAAAGCGTGGAAATAAGCGCTTCTATTTTTGATGTATTACAAGCGTGCAAAGATCCTTCGATTATTCCTTTTGGTTCAGCATTCCCGGATCCATCCTTATTGATTCAGCCTAAACTTACCAAAGCGTTAGCGGCAGTCGCCAGGCGAATAGCGCCACACAGCGCTTTAGCCAACTTACCTCCGGGTAACGATAAGTTACGCCGTAACATATCGCGCCGCTATGCGATGCATGGTATTCATGTTTCTCCTGATGAAATTGTGATTACCGCCGGTGCGATGGAATCATTGAGTTTCAGTTTGCAGTCAGTGACTGAGCCGGGTGATTGGGTGGTTATTGAATCGCCGGCTTTCTATGGTGCTTTGCAGGCAATTGAGCGTTTACGCTTAAAAGCGGTGGCAATAAAAACCGATCCGCAAAACGGTATTGATTTAGATGCGTTGGAGGAGGTGCTGCAAAAATATCCGGTAAAAGCCTGCTGGTTAATGACTCACTTCCAGAATCCATTAGGCGGAACGATGTCCGCCGAAAATAAATCACGGTTGGTGAATATCCTTAGCAGTAACCAAGTGGTACTGATTGAAGATGATGTGTATGGTGAACTCTACTTCGATCAGCAACGGCCTGTACCGGCGAAAGCGCTGGACAGTGAAAGCAACTTTATGCACTGTGCTTCATTTTCCAAATGCCTGGCGCCGGGGTTCCGGGTGGGTTGGGTCGCGGCAGGAAAGCACGCCAGAAAAATCCAGCAGTTACAAATGATGAGTACCGTTTCTGCCAGCATACCGACGCAGCTGGCTATTGCCGATTATCTTGCTGAAGGGGGATACGATAAACATTTACGCCGTCTTCGCCGTATATTGGAGCAACGTCAACATCAAATGCTACGGGCGATTGGTGACTATATGCCTGAGTCAGTCAAAGTGAATCGCCCGAAAGGCGGATATTTCCTCTGGCTGGAATTTGAGCCGCTGTTCAATGCCGAGCGGCTTTATCAACTGGCATTAGCGGAAGGGATCAGTATTGCGCCTGGCAGTATGTTTTGTACCAGCGAACAGTTTAATCATGCTTTTCGTCTTAATATCTCTTTTGATTGGAATGAGGAAATGGAACGTGCTATGCAGACTTTAGGTCATCTTTGCCATACTTTATTGGCTGAATGTGGGTAATAACGATAACGTATTGGCCGGATGGCTAGGGTGAAATTTAGTTCGAGCCCTATAGAGGAGAATCTTATGGAGCAAACAACCGTATTTAAAAGTAACCGTTCTCAAGCAGTCAGACTTCCCAAAGCTGTAGCCTTGCCGGAAGAAGTGAAACGCGTTGATGTGATCGCCGTGGGTCGTACTCGTATCATTACACCCGCGGGTGAGTCTTGGAATAGCTGGTTTGATGGTCCAGGTGTGACTGCCGATTTCATGGCAGAACGTGAACAGCCGCCAGTGCAAGAGCGTGAGGGGCTCTGATGCTGAAATACATGCTTGATACTTGTATCTGTATCTACACTCTTAAGAACCGGCCCCAGAAGGTGCGTGAAGCTTTTCTGCGCCATCATGGTCAATTGTGTATCAGCACTGTGACATTAATAGAACTGGTGAAAGGGGCGGAGAAATCAGGAAATCCAGAGGCTAATATGAAGGTAATTGAGGAATTCGTTGCCAGGTTGGAGGTGTTGAATTTTGATAATAGGGCGGCTATGCACTCTGGCCAAGTCATTGCAGAGCTTGAGCGGAACGGTTTGCGTATTGGGGCTTATGATAACCAGATAGCAGGACATGCTAGAAGTCAAGGACTGATTATCGTTACCAACAATGTGCGTGAATTTGAGCGAGTTTCTGGTCTTCGCGTGGAGAACTGGGCCAACTAAGGGGTAATTACTGTATTTATGACTTTTTTTAACGAAGTATTTTACATCGGAGATATTCATCATGGTGTCCACGATGAATTTGTGGACACCATTTTGTCAATTATTTCACCATATCAACTTATTCTATACAAAGTACCCTTACTTTATTTCTTTTCTCTCTTCCTGGTTGTCATATTGTTAATCCAATCTTCTAATGTTTCCTTCTGTACTTTCTCGAATGCGGGCCGCGAATTTCTCCATGCTTCGTAACTCAAGTTATATTCTGCTTGCGGTAGAAGGTAAGTAGATTGGAATTCGATAGTACCTCTATTATCTTCTAAAGCGATTATTGAAAACTCAGACCAATATAAGAAGCATGATACACCTCTTGACGATGTGGCAAGCACGTTTTGTACGAAATTAGATCGAGTCTGCTTTTTACCCGCATAGGATAACGCAGCGAGAGCCAGTTGCCTCAAGGGGCTTCTCATCTGGTCTCTCTCCTGATAAGTTAAACCTTGGAAGTTGTCCAGGAAAGAGTTGATCAAAACATCCATATTACGGCTTTTTTGAACAACATTTTGTACGCTTTTTGATATTAAGGAAAGGATCGGCACACCTGATAATTCTTTTGTAAATGCAAAGAAGTGTTCTTTATTGCCTTTGCCTTCAGGATCTAACGCATTATAATCTGAAACTGCACGACATATATTCACTATAGTTTGCAGGCCTTCGGTAACGCTTACCGGATATTTATATGATGTAGCAGACTGTTTTGCAAGTAGTACATAATTTTCTGTAGCTGCGGCGTTAGCTGGACTTTGTACTGTGGAGTAATCTTCAAGATCGGAAATATCAGTGAAAATGTTATCTGAGCGTTGCCAATCTTTCAGCAACCTTGTTCCTCCTTTCTCAATATGTTCCATCCATTCTTGGGCTTTTTTTACTGCGTAATCAGGATTGCTTAAGATATTTTCCATGATTTTTGTCCTTTATAAATTTATTAAACTGGATATTGAATGTTAAAATATTGTTGAAAATAGGGAGCGATATTGAATCCTATTTGCAACAATGCCTATAATCTATTTATAAAAACATTTTAATTTATGTTTTTAGTCTGGTTGTCATACAGTCAATTAAATATTCGGTTGATATTTTATTTTCTTTCTCGAATGCCGGTTTTACATTTTCCCATGATTCTTGACTGAGATTATATTCTGCCTGTGAAAGTTTATAGCTGGATTTGAATTTTATAGTACCTTTATTATTCACTCTCTTTATTGTCAACACAGAGGAGTATAATATAAGTGAAGCGCCATTTGGGGATTTAGTAAGAACGTATTGTACGAAATTAGATTGTCTTTCTTTATCATCAGCATATGATAAAGCCGTATTAGCCAACGCTTTTAGATAGATTTTGATTGTAATTTTATCCTGAGGAGAGAGTCCTCTAAAGGCTTGAACAAAAGAATCGATTAAGATATCGGTATTATGGCTTTGTTGAGTCACAATACTGGAGTTTGCCCACAGTAAAGAGAGAAATGGAACATTAGCTATTTCTTTTGTGAATGCAATGAACTTTTTCGCATTGCCATTACCTTCTGGTTTTAAAGGATCATAGCCTGAAGCTATTCGGCATAAGTTGATGATAGTTTGCAAACCTTCAGTGACGCTTACCGGGTATTTACATGATGTAGCAGATTTCTTTGTAAATATTGAGTATTCATTTGTTGCTGCTAGACTGGCTGGGCTTTGCATGTCAGAAAGATTTTCAGGTTCCGGGGAAGAAGAAAAAATGTTATCGGGATATTCCTGTGTTTTCAGGTATCTTGGTTTTCCTTGTTTAATATACTCTATCCACTCTTGAGCTTTTTTAAATTCATAGTCAGAGCTGGTGAATATATTCTTCATAATTATTTTCCTTATAAGTTTATATAATTAACTATTGAATGTTTATTTTTAATTCAGGTTAATTATGTCTCCAGGAAATATAATTTATTTTAGATCAATAAGATATGATTTTATTTTGTGTGGTAAATATATTTTCTGAAAACCGGTAATGTCTATGTCAATTGATGGAAATTGCATCCATGATATTTCCATAATAGTTTAAAAATACAATATGTAAAGTCTATTATCATAAAATTTGTTTTTAGGGTGTTTTATAAAAATAACCCTTTATTATACAGTTTGATAATGTGTTTATATCTGCTAATAATTTGTTTTATTATCAATGATATATTGATTTGTTTTTTGTTTATATTTATTTTAAATGAATAATTACAATAAAGGATTGTTGTTGATTATATTAGCTTCTTGGTTGAAATGTTTGCATGATATAATTTCTCTTATTTCTACAACCATATAGTGGATGGTTTTATTTAAATCTCAAAAAAGACATAGGATAATAATGAAATATAAATTTGATGTGTGAATGTTATTTTTTTATTATGAAATGGAGTTTTATTCTGCATTAATTGAATTTTATCTGTGTTATAATAAATTTTTGTAATTCACTTAATTAGAATAGGTTTCAGTTGTTATTTACGTTTCGCGATTTTTTAATATGTTTTTTACTGATATGATTGACGATAAATTCGCAAACATATGTTAGATCTCAGTAAGCCATGATGGTCATTCTCGATTTTTGCCCATTACTATTATCCGCTAACCTGGCATTATAACCTTACGAAAGAGATATCAATTAGATATGCAGGTTAATAGCAATCCGCATATGTTTCCAGGAGTTTGAAATGGTATATGACTACAGCGACAAACTTAACCCTGAAAAAGCCCTGATCTGGCGTGTTGTCCACCGGGATAATATCCCATGGATTTTGGATAACGGTTTGCACTGTGGTAACAGTCCTGTTCAGGCCGAAAACTGGGTCAACATTGGTAACCCAGAATTGATTAGTAAGCGCGCCAGTCATCCGGTTCTTGTTGGTACGGGGGGAGTTTTGCATGATTATGTTCCATTTTATTTTACCCCCTTTTCACCCATGTTGATGAATATACTCAGTGGTCGTGGAGGCATTAAACAACGGCCAAATGATGAAATAGTGATTCTGGTCAGTAGCTTGCACAAGGTTGCTGCACAAAATGTGCGTTTTGTTTTTACCGATAGTCACGCTTATTACAACTGGTCGAATTTTTATACCGATCTGACTGATTTAAATCATGTTGACTGGCGCATTCTGCAAGAGCGGGATTTCAAACGTGACCCGGAAGATCCGGCAAAGTTTGAACGTTATCAGGCAGAGGCGCTTATTCATCAGCATTGTCCGATTGCGTTGCTGAAAGGGATGGTTTGTTATACCGATGCTGTCAAGTTACAATTAGAAGGCTGGCTGACTCAACGCAACATAACTATGCCCGTTTATGCCCGGGAAAGATGGTACTTCTCATGATTAGATATACAAAAGGCAATTTACTGGATGCCCCTGTAGAAGCATTGGTGAATACGGTCAATACTGTGGGTGTCATGGGGAAAGGCATTGCCCTGATGTTCAAAGAGCGTTTTCCTCTCAATATGCAGGCCTATGCCAAAGCTTGTAAGCAGAAGCAGGTCGTGACTGGAAAGATGTTCGTCACTGAAACCGGTGAGTTGATGGGGCCGCGCTGGATAGTTAATTTCCCTACCAAACAACACTGGCGTGTTGACTCTAAAATGGAATGGATTGAAACCGGATTGCAGGATTTACGTCTGTTTCTGATTGAAAATCAGGTGCGTTCCATTGCTATTCCACCGCTGGGGGCCGGTAACGGTGGATTGAACTGGCCTGAGGTGAAAATTCGGATTGAGAAAACCTTGTCTGATCTTCACGACACAGAAATCCTGATCTATGAGCCAACGGATAAATATCAAAATGTTGCCAAAAATATTGGGGTAAAAAATCTAACGCCAGCCAGAGCGATGATCGCAGAACTTGTGCGGCGCTATTGGGTGTTAGGTATGGAGTGCAGCCTGCTGGAAATTCAAAAGCTGGGGTGGTTGCTACAACGCGCTATTGACCAGCATCATTTGGAAGATGTGTTAACGCTACGATTTGAGGCAAATTATTATGGCCCGTATGCCGCTAATCTGAATCACCTGCTAAATGCGCTGGATGGTAGTTATCTCAAAGCAGAAAAACGTATCCCAGACAGTCAGCCATTGGATGTAATCTGGTTTAACGATAGGGAAAAAGGTTATGTGAGCGCTTACCTGCACAGTGAAGCCAAAAGCTGGCTACCTGCACTTGAACAGGTGAGCCAGTTAATTGATGGCTTTGAATCACCGTTTGGTATGGAGTTACTGGCTACGGTTGATTGGTTACTGGCCCGCGAAAATTGCCAGCCAACACTGATATCTGTGAAAGAGGGATTACATCACTGGCCTGCCGGTGAAAGGTGGGCGAATCGAAAATTGAAATTATTCGATGATGATAGCCTGCAATTTGCTATTGATCGGATAGTTAAGTTTCATTCCTGAAACGTAGCGTCAGTAATGGCCCCATTACCCGGACGATTCGGCCGTTAGATTTTGCCGCCTCTGGCTGAAAAGGTGGTATTGATGCCTTGGTGAGTCGTTGTCAAAGATTGAAAATCATAGCCACCCGCTATGCGGGTGGTTATGATTCATTCAGCCTCTGAAACACCATGTGATGTCACGGGACATGAGTAATAGTTTAGACATTAAACAAGAAATTCATCACATCGCCATCTTTAACGATATACTCCTTACCTTCTGAACGCATTTTACCGGCCTCTTTTGCGCCTTGTTCGCCTTTATAAGTGATGAAATCTGCAAAAGCGATAGTTTGCGCACGGATAAAACCTTTTTCGAAATCAGTGTGGATCTTACCGGCAGCTTGCGGTGCGGTTGCGCCTACAGGGATTGTCCATGCCCGGACTTCTTTCACGCCGGCGGTGAAGTAAGTTTGCAGATTCAGTAACTGATAGCCAGCCCGGATAACGCGGTTTAAACCGGGTTCTTCCAGACCAAGTTCAGCCATAAACTCTTCACGCTCATCATCTTCCAGCTCTGCGATATCGGCTTCTACCGCAGCACAAACAGGTACGACAACCGATCCCTCTTTTTCTGCGATTGCACGAACAATATCCAGATGAGGATTGTTTTCAAAACCATCTTCGTTGACGTTAGCAATGTACATCGTGGGTTTCAGCGTCAGAAAACTCAAGTAGCGGATAGCGGCTTTCTCTTCAGCACTGAGATCCAATGCTCGTAACATACCGGCTTGTTCCAGATGCGGCAGGCATTTTTCCAGCGCTTCTAGCTCAGCTTTGGCATCTTTATCGCCACCTTTGGCTTTTTTCTGGACGCGATGAATGGCTCGCTCACAAGTGTCCAGATCGGAAAGGGCCAGTTCTGTATTGATGATCTCAATATCAGCGGCAGGGTCAACCTGACCGGAAACGTGAATGATATTGTCGTTGACAAAGCAACGCACAACATGGCCGATAGCTTCCGTTTCACGAATATTAGTCAGAAACTGGTTGCCCAGACCTTCACCTTTTGATGCGCCTTTCACCAGACCGGCAATATCGACGAATTCCATTGTGGTAGGCAGGATACGTTGAGGTTTTACAATTTGCGCCAGTTGCTCAAGTCGTGGGTCGGGCATCGGTACTACACCGGTATTTGGTTCAATGGTGCAGAACGGGAAGTTTGCCGCTTCGATACCTGCTTTGGTCAGCGCATTGAATAATGTTGATTTCCCGACATTAGGCAAGCCAACGATACCGCATTTGAATCCCATAAATTTTCACCTTAAATTACTTATAAATCAAAAGACTAGTGTGGCCTTTGTGATGAATCAGAAAAAAATTGGCGCCATTATACACGGAATGGCGAGCTATCACGATCCCGCAAATAGGATTTATCCATTCTGTGTCGTCAGGCACTGGCTTTGAAGCTGTGCAAGCGGTTGATCGCTTTATCCATACCTTGTTTCATCAGAATATCAGTGCAGCGCAGAGCTTCATCAATCGCGTCATTAATCAGTTTTTGTTCACTGGTTGGTGGTTTTCCCAGCACAAAGCCAATCACTTTATTTTTATCGCCCGGATGACCGATACCAATACGTAAGCGATAGAAGTTAGGATTATTACCAAATTTGTTTTGGATATCTTTCAAACCATTATGGCCGCCATGACTTCCGCCCAGCTTCATTTTTGCCACTCCCGGCGGTAAATCGAGTTCATCATGGGCCACCAGAATTTCATCCGGTTGAATACGGTAAAAGGAGGCGAGGGCCGCGACAGACTTCCCGCTGAGGTTCATAAATGTTGTCGGGACTAACAGACGAACATCATGGCCGCACATATTAATCCGGGCGGTGTAACCGAAAAATTTACTCTCTTCTTTCAATGGCTGATTGTGGCTCTGCGCCAGCAGGTCTAGGTACCAGGCCCCGGCGTTGTGCCGGGTTTGGGCATATTCAGCGCCAGGATTAGCCAGACCGACAATTAATTTTATGTTACTCACTATTTTTCTTCACTTTTAACAGTAAAAACAATAAAGAGGGGTAGTTTACCTGTCAGGTGCGACGAGTACAAAGTTCAGTTTGATTACTCTTCCCTTTACGTGATTACTGATGGTTATCGATCGATAAGTCATTTTCATTATATAAAATTGTAAAAAATAATTTAATAAATTTCGCAATTATAATAGCAAGTGAGAAAATGGATGGAAAAGAATAATTTCCATATATTGGATGAAAGTGCATTTGACATATATCTGGTTTCAAGGTGTTTGGTTTTTCATTGCTATCAATTATAAAAAATAGTTGGTCGTTTAGGTTGTAACCATGTGCCATTATTATTTTTTTAAGCTAGACTATAATTGAAATAAATTATTGCGAACTATTTTTAAAATAATTAAACATATTGCTTATAAAACAATGTTATTTAATTTAAGGAGGATATATGAGTCCCAAGAATGACTTTAAAGCTTTTTCTATTAGTAACAATGCGAATGTAGTGAGTCAGGAAGGATATGAAGAAAGTCAGAGTTTAAAGACTGGTTTTCCGCCAGAAAATATTACTACTCATTTACTCAATAAGGCATTACGTCAGTCTTCGACAATATCATCTGTTGTGGCTAATTTTATTGCGACATATTCCGGCAATGATGTTCTGGATGATGGGGATACGGCTAAACTCGTTGTCCAATTAAATAGAGCGTTAGAACAAAAAATCGCAACCGAAGTGCCAAATGCCTCATTAACACAAAAAGGTGTTACTCAGCTCACAGATAAAACCGGTAACAGTAATACCCTTGCGGTGACGCAGAAGCTTGTTTCTGATGTAAATGATAACGCTAATAACCGATTGGCAAAAAATCAAAATGGCGCAGATATTCCTGATAAAAATGCGTTTGTAAAAAACCTCGGCTTATCGGAAACGGTGGCGTTGGCGAAAAATGCGGTATCGGCCGATGGCGGCAATTATTCAGGGTATTTTAGGTTTAAACAGGTTGAAACACTGCCCACTGAACGTAATGCGACTATGTTAGTTTCTTTACAGGACGCCAAACCGACGAATGAGATAGTCGGGTTTACGCTTTATAATTGGTATGACAATTATATTAAAACAGGTATTGTGCGTGGCGGTAGTGTAGATATCTACGGGTATACAGTCGAGATTAATGGTAAACGGGTTTTTTCTATTTCTCCTACGGGGCAGATTGCAGCCGCGTCAGCGAATATAAAGGGGAATGCGGGAGTTTTTAATATCACCCATGATATTGGTAGGCATGCATATTTTCAGTTTATTGAGGGAGCGACAAGGACGGCTTACGTTGGATTTCCAAGTGACGGGTCACCGAATTTTGATATTTGTAATGAAAAAAAATCTAGCAAATTAACAATTGGTGGAGAGTTGGCGGCATATATTAATAACAATCTGGTTTTCTCTGTTTCTCCTGCGGGTCGGATTGATGCCAGGGCGGCAAATTTAAAGGGAGCTGGGGGTATTTTTAACGTAACATACGATACAGGCGGACATGCATATTTACAGTTTTATGAAGGGGCGACAAGAACGGCATTCGTTGGATTTCCAGGTGACGGATCATCGGATTTTGATATTTGCAATGAAAAAAAATATGGCAGGCTGACAGTTGGCGATAAGTTGAAATATAACGGTAATCCTATTGCAGTTTTTAATGATAACTGTATCGCTGATACTAACGGCAATCTTAAAGTATCCAGCCCCGTAGTGAATATTCATCCAGACGGAACTTACGAGCTAACTCGCGAAGCGGAAGGGGTGACTGTTGAGCGGATAGAGACCGGGAAATATCGCATCAGCGGTTGCAATGGTTTTGCTAAAGATGGAGCATGGGGAGTTCACGGTGGTACCATCGTCCCGGCAGACAGCAACGGGTTAAATCTGATTTGGGTTTATGAATCGGTAGACACATCCAGTGGTAATATAATCATCGAATGTTATCATCGTCAAAATACCGATGCGCCGATATTTGCTCAAAATAAGCGCGTCAAAAGTATTAACAGTGATGGGGAAGCCATTTATTACAATGATGGTGAATTATGCGACATCCCTGATGGACGAGTACTTAATGTTCGGGTACAACTGCTGGAAAAACCACAAGAATAATGTAATTGGCGATAAATAGCCCTTTGTTATTCGTACTCTCTGTCTCCATTATTTCAACAGCCTTAAAAAGCTGAGTGATTTGCCGGATTCACAGAGAGTCGGTTTTACCTGTCAGTATACAAATGGATATCTTAGCTTTAGAGTTTATTCTAGTTACATTGGATCTTCGTATCGTTATGAACCGCTTAAAATAAAATTTTTATCAATTGGTATAGGTTGTCTGGATGATCGGATACATCGTGGAATATCGATATTGTTAAACTCATAACTATATTAGACTCTGGATATTTACGAGATATTGATTGCGTAGTTTATTATTGAATAAAAATATATAACCTAAATGGAATCTCATAACTATCATTGTTGTATATCAAGATTACAGCTAAAACTTGAATTTCTTTTTAAATAGGGTTCAGGTTATCTAAGTTATTATTTTTATCATATTATTTCTCACTATAAATAGGGAATTGCGATTAAATCTTTGTTAGTTGTGATCGTGTCCGCAATGACCTTTTAGCAAATAGAGCTATACTCTATAGTGTAAGTAAACATAAGTTTCTTGACTTTAGGTTCTTAGTGAGCACGGAGAGTGTTGGAGGTAACATATGAAACGTCAGAGTGCCTTCATAGTTGGTAATGTATTGATGGGTGTTGGTATGTTGACCATTGTTAGCAGCCTGGCTTATACATTACTGCCCCATATCTTCGGTTTTGGCTGGCCTGAGTTTTTATCTGAAGCAGCGCTATTGGGAGTTTTTATTGGTGCTCTTGTTTGGTTAGCTGGTGCCGGTGTGGGAGGCCGGGAAGGTGTGGCAGATCGTTACTGGTGGTTGAAACATTACGATGAGCGTTATCGTCGTGGTGATCATCGGTATCCATAACAAAAACAGTGTTTAGTCAGAATTTTTGCTCATGGAGGAATATTATTATGACTCCGGATAAGCAGAAAACCCGTTGAAGTTCTTGACAACGGGTTTTTTCTTAAGCGCGATTTATGGATGAAACTTAGTGTTCAAACATCGCAGAGATTGACTCTTCATTACTGATGCGGCGGATCGCTTCAGCTAACATACCGGATAAAGTCAGAGTACGAACCTTATTCAGCGCCTTGATTTCAGCAGACAATGGGATGGTGTCGCAGACAACCACTTCATCAATAACCGAGTTTTTGATGTTGTCCACTGCGTTGCCGGAGAAAATCGGGTGAGTTGCATAGGCGAATACACGTTTAGCTCCACGCTCTTTTAATGCTTCAGCCGCTTTGCATAATGTACCGCCGGTATCAATCATGTCATCAACCAGTACGCAATCGCGACCAGCAACATCACCAATAATGTGCATCACCTGAGAAACGTTAGCCCGTGGCCGGCGTTTATCAATGATAGCCATATCCGTGTCATTCAGCAGTTTAGCGATAGCGCGGGCGCGGACAACCCCGCCAATATCCGGGGAAACAACGATAGGGTTTTCCAATTCTTGCTGTAACATATCTTCCAGCAGGATCGGGCTACCAAATACGTTATCAACCGGAACGTCAAAGAAACCCTGGATCTGTTCAGCATGCAGATCAACTGTCAGTACGCGGTCTACGCCGACACTGGACAGGAAGTCTGCGACAACTTTTGCGGTAATCGGCACACGGGCTGAACGGACCCGGCGGTCCTGACGGGCATAACCGAAGTAAGGGATTACTGCGGTAATACGTCCGGCGGAGGCACGGCGCAGTGCATCAACCATAACGACTAATTCCATCAAGTTGTCGTTAGTCGGTGCACAAGTGGACTGGATGATGAAAATATCACCACCGCGTACATTTTCATTAATTTGTACGCTAACTTCACCGTCGCTGAAACGACCGACAGCAGCGTCTCCAAGATTGGTGTACAGGCGGTTGGCAACACGTTGTGCTAGTTCAGGAATGGCGTTACCAGCAAAAAGCTTCATATCGGGCACGAGAAAAACCTCAGGCTTGCGTCCAGAGAGATATTGTTGACCAATGCTCAAATGAACGATATCTGTTCATTGGTTCAATAACCGGGTATCCCAGAGCGGAAATTGTGCAACGGTGAATTGTTGACGCCACGCGCAACAAAACCATGCAACCACTCAGGGGCTTGATTTAACACCTTACGGGCCGATGCTGCTGATTCGAATTCGCCGAATACACATGCACCGGTCCCTGTCAGGCGTGACGGCGCGTATTCTAGCAGCCATGAAAGAAGCTGTTCAACCTTACGAAAACGTTTTCTTACAAGAGATTCACAATCATTTGCGTACGGAGCCTGTAATAATGCGGCCAGAGAGCGAATTGGCGTATCACGTTTTAATTCCGGATCTGTGAAGATGCGCAGAGTTGGGATCTCAATCCCAGGGTGAGCAACCAGATACCATTTCTCTTCCGGCTCTGCTATGTGCAGGATTTCACCAATACCTTCGGCAAATGCGGCGTGGCCTTTGACAAAGACCGGCACATCAGCGCCAAGACTGACGCCGAGGGTTGCCAGCGTCTCGTCTGTGAGGCCGGTTTGCCAGTGGTAATTCAGGGCGATCAATACCGTAGCGGCATTCGAAGAACCGCCTCCTAACCCGCCGCCCATAGGCAGACGCTTGTTGATATGGATATCTGCGCCTTGATGAACAATGCCTGTGCCGTGTTGATGGCTGTAGGATTGCAACAGACGCGCTGCGCGAACAATCAGGTTATTATTGTGCTCTACGCCTTCTACCGGTGTCAGTAAACGAATTTCATTATCCTGACGTGGGGTGATGGTAATTTCATCACCATAATCCAGAAACTGAAACAAGGTTTGCAGCTGGTGATAACCATCAGCGCGGCGACCGGTGATATAGAGAAACAAGTTAAGTTTTGCCGGTGAAGGCCAGGTCAGCGTCATTATTTTGTGGTCCAGTTATCCATTTTCAGCTTAATGCGGCGGTCGCCCTGAGTCAGTTCAAGGCGGGCAGGAAGAGGAGGGGTTATGGCGGTATCGTAGGATTGATAATTAACCTGCCATGTTGCGCCATGTTGTTGATAGTTTAAGGTTTTCAACAGATAGTTAGCATCCAGCTTGAAGTCTTTTGCGTCACCGGGCAGACCGGTTATCCAATGTCGCAGATTATCCAGTGGAATATCCATATCGGTGAGTTGATAAATGATCTCTTCAGGATTATCACTGAAATATTTTTTACCCTGGCTATCGGTTAATTGTGTCATGCCGGGTTGAACGACCAGTTCTAATTCAGTGCTGCCCAGAGGATTCGTTAATAATAAACGGTAGCGCTCAGGGTTATATTGTTGCCAGAAAAAGCGGGCATAAACTTTCTTTTCATTAGCCAGATAGGCAAAAGATCCACGGGTCTGGTATTGGTTCAGTTGCTGTAGTTGTTGTATGTGTGCTTGCCACTGAGGGGAGTCTGCCGAACCGGAGCCGCCAGGTTGCGTTAATGTACAGGCGGTCAACAGCACGCAAGAGAGTGGCAGCAGACGGAATAGTGATAATTTTTGCATTGGCTTCATCGGCAATCTCTGATTAATAACGTAAAAATTCTTACACCACTTAATAATGAAGAATGGTGCATTAATCCAGTTAAATCTCAAAAAATATCCTGAATAATGAGATTAGACGTGGTTGATCGTCTTTTATTGAACGGAGGTATCAAGTAGAATGCACAGCTAATTAAGAGTCCTTATTAAGGGTGATGATTTCATCAAAACAAGATGTTTTTTACGATGAACTGCCTTCCTGCTGATAATTCAATATGACTTTGTTAGCACTTGGTATCAACCATAAAACCGCTCCTGTATCCCTGCGTGAACGAGTGACTTTTTCACCGGACACTATCAGTGAAGCACTCGGCAACCTTCTCCAGCAACCCCTGGTGAGGGGGGGAGTTGTATTGTCAACGTGTAACCGTACAGAGCTTTATCTCAGTGTAGAACAGCAGGATAATCTGTATGAGCAATTAATTAACTGGTTATGTGAATATCACCAGCTTAATCCTAGGGATCTAAAATCCAGTATTTACTGGCATTATGATAATGAAGCCGTCAGCCACTTGATGAGAGTGGCGAGTGGGCTGGATTCGTTGGTACTTGGAGAACCTCAGATCCTTGGGCAAGTGAAGAGAGCATTTGCCGAGTCGCAGGACTGCCGTTCTTTATCGAGTGAGTTGGAGCGCTTGTTTCAAAAATCATTTTCTGTTGCCAAGCGCGTCAGGACTGAAACAGAGATTGGTTCAAATGCGGTTTCCGTCGCTTTTGCGGCTTGTACCTTGGCGCGGCAGATTTTTGAAACACTTTCTGAACTGAATATTTTGCTGGTTGGTGCAGGGGAAACCATTGAGCTGGTTGCCCGCCATCTGAAAGAGCATCGGGTGCACCATATGATGATTGCTAACAGAACGAGAGAGAAGGCGCAGGTATTGGCTGACGAAGTTCAGGCGGAAGTGATCACTTTACCTGAAATTGATACACGTTTAGCTGAAGCTGATATTGTCATCAGCTCAACCGCCAGCCCTTTGCCTATTATTGGTAAAGGCATGGTTGAACGTGCATTAAAGTTACGCCGTAACCAACCCATGTTGCTCGTTGATATCGCGGTTCCCCGCGATGTAGAGCCTGATGTGGAAAAATTAAATAACGTCTATCTTTACAGTGTTGATGATTTGCAGGCAATTATTCAGCGCAACCTTGCACAGCGCAAAGCGGCGGCTGTTCAGGCTGAATATATTGTTCAGCAGGAAAGCGGTTATTTTATGGACTGGCTGCGTTCACAAGGTGCAGTCAACTCAATCCGTGAATATCGCGCTCAGGCAGAACAGATGCGGGCTGAAATGACAGCCAAAGCGCTGGCGGCTATCAACCAGGGGGCTGACCTAGAACAGACAATAAACCAATTGACTCATCAATTGACGAATCGTCTGATGCATGCTCCTACCAAATCACTCCAGCAGGCTGCCAGCAATGGTGACTTGGAGCGTCTTAATTTATTACGTGACAGCCTGGGGCTGAAACATAATTAACCATATCTCGGAATAGGGTCTGAAATCACGAATGAAGCCTTCTATTGTTGCTAAATTGGAAGCATTACAAGAACGTCACGAAGAAGTTTTGGCTCACCTCAGCGATGCTGATGTGATTGCTGATCAGGAACGTTTCCGTGCTTTGTCACGGGAATATGCTCAACTGACGGATGTGACGAATTGCTTTAAGGTCTGGCGCACGGTGCAGGATGACCTTAAGGCCGCTGAAATAATGCTTGATGACCTTGAAATGCGGGAAATGGCACAGGAAGAGATCAAGGACGCCAAGGTTCGTAATGAGGAGTTAGAGCAACAGCTACAATTGTTGTTGCTACCGAAAGATCCTGATGATGAACGCAACTGCTTTCTTGAAGTTCGCGCTGGAACCGGGGGGGATGAAGCGGCTATTTTCGCTGGGGATCTGTTTCGTATGTACAGCCGTTATGCTGAATCCCGTCGTTGGAAAGTCGAGGTGATGAGCGCCAATGACGGTGAGCATGGGGGTTATAAAGAAATTATCGCTAAAGTTTCCGGCGAACAGGTTTATGGTCATCTGAAATTTGAATCTGGTGGTCACCGTGTTCAGCGTGTACCGGAAACTGAATCGCAAGGGCGGATTCACACTTCTGCCTGTACCGTTGCGGTTTTGCCGGAGATTCCGGAAGCAGAATTGCCGGAAATCAGCCCAAGTGATTTGCGTATTGATACGTTCCGTTCGTCTGGCGCTGGTGGTCAGCACGTCAACACCACGGATTCCGCTATCCGTATCACGCATATTCCAACCGGCATTGTGGTTGAGTGTCAGGATGAGCGTTCTCAGCATAAAAACAAAGCGAAAGCGATGTCGGTATTGGCCGCGCGTATTCGTGCCGCTGAAGTGCGTAAGCGCCAGGAAGCAGAAGCCTCGGAGCGCCGTAACTTGCTGGGTTCCGGTGATCGTTCAGATCGCAATCGTACTTACAACTTCCCGCAAGGGCGGGTGACGGATCACCGTATTAACCTGACTTTGTATCGCCTCGATGAAGTGATGGAAGGCAAACTGGATATGCTTGTTCAGCCGATCGTTAATGAATATCAGGCCGATCAATTATCAGCGTTGTCAGAGCAGGATTGATGGATTATCAATCCTGGCTTAAACAAGCCGCAACACAGTTATCAGCCAGTGACAGCCCTAAACGGGATGCGGAGATTTTGTTGGGGCTCGTCACTCACCATTCCCGAACTTACCTATTGGCATTCGGGGAAACGCAACTCTGTTCAGAGCAGTTCAGCCAGCTTGAAACGTTACTGGCTCGTCGGGCAAAAGGTGAACCCATTGCTTACATTACTGGCGAACGCGAATTCTGGTCGTTGCCATTAAATGTTTCGCCAGCCACATTGATCCCGCGGCCTGACACGGAGTGTCTGGTTGAAAAAGCGCTTGAACGGCTTTCACCGGTGCCTTGCCACATTCTGGATTTGGGAACCGGCACAGGGGCGATTGCGCTGGCGATTGCCAGTGAGCGCCCTGATTGCCGGGTTACCGGGGTTGATATCAATCCTGATGCGGTCATTCTGGCGCAGGGTAACGCTGAAAAACTGAAAATACAAAATGTGGATTTTCTGCAAAGCAGTTGGTTCTCTTCGTTGAATAATCAACAAGTTGCAATGATTGTGAGTAATCCGCCTTACATTGATGAAGCCGATCCACATCTGTTTCAAGGTGATGTGCGGTTTGAGCCAGAGAGTGCATTAATTGCGGCGGAGCAGGGAACGGCTGATCTAAAAACAATTATTAATTTGTCACGTCATTTTCTGTTACCTGATGGATGGTTGCTGCTGGAGCATGGTTGGAAACAGGGAGACGTTGTAAGAAGCCTGTTTTCTGAGAGTGGTTATCAGCTGGTGGCTACTTTTCAGGATTATGGCGGTAATGAGCGAATAACACTGGGTCAGTGGAAAAGTGATGAAAGCCATAGCTGATTATGAATTTAATAACGCCTCTTTAAGTAGCGGTATTCTGTTAATATCTGGAGCCATTCGCTCCGATTTTCCTCAGCATTCAGTGGAGAAGCAGCTTCAGGTATTGATTGATGAAGCCAGACGTGAAATATCTCCACAGATGAACAGAGAGAAACAGCTGGAAAAATTACTCAAGCTGTTTTATCAGAACTGGAAATTCGGCGGCGCTAGTGGTGTTTACTGTCTGTCAGATACATTGTGGTTAGATAAAGTATTGCAAACCCGTCAAGGTTCTCCTGTGGTTTTAGGGATCATTCTTATTCATATTGCTCAGGCTTTAGAACTGCCCTTTATGCCGGTTGTTTTTCCGACACAGTTGATTCTGCGTGTTGATTACCCGGATAAACCGGTGAGATTTATTAATCCAACCAATGGCGAAGCGCTGAGTGAACATATGCTTGATGTGTGGCTAAAAGGTAATATTAGCCAGACAGCCAAATTGACGGCGGATGATTTGCAGGAAGCCGATAATATCAGCATCATATATAAAGTGCTGGAGACCATAAAAGTCGTGTTAATGGAAGAAGGGCAGTTGGAGCTAGCGCTGAAAGCCAGTGAAGCCGTTCTGATGTTTGATCCCGATGACCCATATGAAATACGTGATAGAGGGCTTATTTACGCTGAGCTTGATTGTCATCATATTGCGGTTTCTGATTTGAATTATTTTATCGAGCATTGCCCGGAAGATCCGGTCGCAGAAATGATCAGAATGCAGATATACTCCATTGAGCAGCAATATATCGTGTTGCACTGATATTGCTCTGTACTGATTTATTTGGTTAATTTATTTGTCCTTAACAGAAGGTATAAGTATGCAACAGAAAGTGGTTAATATTGGTGATATCAAGGTCGCTAACGATCTGCCGTTTGTTCTCTTTGGTGGTATGAATGTCCTTGAGTCACGGGATTTGGCCATGAGTATTTGTGAGCACTATGTGACAGTGACACAAAAACTGGGCATTCCTTATGTTTTCAAAGCTTCCTTTGATAAAGCAAACCGATCATCAATTCACTCTTACCGTGGCCCTGGGCTGGAAGAGGGAATGAAGATTTTTCAGGAGCTAAAACAAACTTTTGGTGTGAAAATTATTACTGACGTGCATGAGTCAGCACAGGCGCAGGCGGTAGCGGAAGTGGTTGATGTGATCCAACTTCCGGCATTTCTGGCGCGTCAGACTGATTTAGTTGAGGCAATGGCCCGCACCGGCGCGGTGATTAACGTTAAAAAGCCACAGTTTATCAGCCCAGCCCAGATGGGGAATATTGTTGAAAAATTCAAAGAAGGCGGCAACGATCAGGTGATCTTGTGTGATCGCGGCAGCAACTTTGGTTATGACAATTTGGTTGTGGATATGCTGGGTTTCAATGTCATGGTTCAGGCCACGGGGGGGCATCCTGTGATTTTTGATGTCACTCATTCACTGCAATGCCGTGATCCGTTTGGTGCCGCGTCGGGTGGTCGTCGTGCTCAGGTGGTTGAATTGGCGCGTGCGGGAATGGCAGTTGGTATTGCCGGTCTGTTCCTTGAAGCTCATCCCGATCCGGTAAATGCGATGTGTGATGGCCCATCAGCGTTGCCGTTGGCAAAACTTGAGCCATTCCTGATCCAGATGAAAGCGATTGATGACACAGTAAAAAGCTTCCCTCAACTGGATACCAGTAAATAATTTGGTTATCAAATGATGAATGTGTTTGGCGCTGGTTTACAGCGCCATTATTGGGAAAAGGCTGACCAAGCTCTTTTTTTAATGGTTTCAGTTATCCATTTTGCAATTGAAATTCAATTCTTCCATTGCCCGTGGCAATGTTGCATGGAAACTGAGATGGTTTTCAACTAATTGAACTCTGGCTCTGGCCAGTGTTTTTAACGGCTGAAATGGAATATCGCAAACAGCAATATATTTATCCTTACCCACTTCATCAATAAAGCGCTGAAAAGCGTGCAGCCCACCGGCATCCAGCACAGGAACGGCATCCCATTGCATGAGGATCGTCTGATAACCTGTGCTTTCTTCCTTTAATTCTGTAAAGATACGTTCAGCCGCAGCGAAGAATAACGGGCCATTGATACGAACAACCAGCAGACTTTTATCCCCATTTGTTTGTGGCAATTGGCTGATACGGGTCATATTGGCTATCCGACGCATAAACAGCAGTGAGGCTAACACAATACCAATCGTAATAGCGATCACCATATCAAACAGTACTGTGAACGACATACAAAGAATCAGCACAATAATGTCATCCCTTGGCGCGCGACGGATCAGATCGATAACTTTATGTATCTCGCTCATATTCCAGGCGACCATGAGCAACAGGGCGGACATGGCGGCCAACGGAAGATAGGAGAGCATTGGCGCCAACGCCAGTAAAGTTAATAACACCAGCAGAGAGTGAACAATTGCCGAAACAGGTGATGTTGCGCCGGCTCTGATGTTTGCTGCTGATCGGGCAATAGCCGCGGTAGCGGTAATACCCCCGAAGAACGGTACAGCGATATTTCCCAACCCCTGACCAATTAACTCACTGTTTGAATGGTGCTTTTTACCTGTCATACCATCCAAAACAACGGCGCAAAGCAGTGATTCAATAGCGCCCAACATGGCCATTGAAAAGGCCGCGGGCAATAAAGCTGAAACTGTCGCCCAACTGATATCAACGTTATGAGAACCCATATCGGGTAAACGCCATGGTAAAACGAACTGAGGAAGGATGGGTGGGATACCTTGGCCTTGTGTGCCGTCATTCAATAGGTAACTGAATTCAGAACCGATAGTAATAACATCCTGACCAAATAAATTCATTATCCCCATTACTGCGGTCCCCGCGATCAAGGCTGGAAGATGCCCGGGTAATTTCAGCCCAAGCTTAGGCCAGTAAATCAGAACTGAAAGTGTCGCCAGCCCAATCAGCGTATCACTTAAATGCAGCGTTGGCAGCGCCTGAAACAGCGCGGTAATCTTATCAATATAACTCTCTGGTACATGTTCTAATTGCAGACCAAAAAAATCTTTTACCTGCATGGTGGCGATAGTGATGGCGATCCCCGAAGTGAAACCCAGTGTCACCGGTAGAGGAATATACTCTATCAATTTGCCAAAGCGGGCTAACCCCATTACCAGCAGGATAATCCCCGACATTAACGTGGCAATGAGCAAACCACTCAGACCAAATTGCTGAGATACCGGATAGAGAATGACAACGAAAGCGGCTGTAGGGCCGGAAACACTATAGCGTGAGCCGCCGGTTACCGCGATAACAATACCGGCGATAGCGGCGGTGTAAAGCCCGTATTGTGGCGCGACGCCACTGCCAATAGCCAGTGCCATAGCGAGTGGGATAGCGATAATACCGACAGTAATACCGGCAATGATATCTTTAATTAACCGGGTAAAAGAGTAGGGTTCTTTCCAACAAGCATCAATAACAGCACTAAACGGCCGTATACCGTTCATTCTACGAGTTTTCATCTGTGCATAAGCCAAAAAAATAATAAAAAAAGCAATAAGGGAATCAAAACCCAAATTGCGGTAATAATGCTTTGAGTTCAAAACGAGAGTACTAAGTGCTATACATCAAATTCAGGGTTAATAGCTTAGCGACAGTGAAATAAAAAGCAAAAGGGGAAGGTAATAATTTGTATTAATTTTTGATTAAAAATTGCATTGATTGCTGACTAATTGGCAACTTAATACTACAGCCGTATTTCCCTTTTCAACAGAAGCGCCACGATAGTTTTGTAAGTTTGAATGTTATCAATATGTTTTTATTTTGTTATAAATCGTGAGTTTTTGCATGTATTTGAGGCGATAAAATCAGTAATTTTCAGAATATTCCTATATTTTCTTCAAGTAAAATATGATGAATTATTCATCATCTATATTAACGAATATAATGGTAAGAACATGATGATGATTTCAGCCAGATTGACTCTTCATATGGTCAGCCAATGGAGAAGCGAATAAATGGCAATCGGATATTTCCTGCTTGTTGGTGATAAAACAACCTGTGGCGGCCAGATTATTACCGGTGACCCCACGATGACATTTAATGGGCGGTCAACCGCGCGTGAAGGAGATAAGGTTACCTGCGGTAAACATCCCGGTACTTACGTAATTGTCGGTGGTATCTCAAATGTTTTTGACATGGGGCGCAAGCTGGCTGGCACGCTGGATAGCGTAAGTACGTGTCCCTGTCGGGCTAGATTTATTAATTCGGAGATGGACAGTTATGAAAAACAGGAGCAGCCCAGTCATCCGGCCCCCGTGCCGGTTAATATGGCGGCTCAGAATTTCTCGTCGTCGGTCAGGGAAACGCAAAGCGTTCAGTCCGGGCCGCCTCCGGTGATAGAAGCGCCGCCTCCAACACCGGTGTTTACCAAGTCTTGCCTGCGAGGTAAAGGCTGTACCGATGCCGGAACCGAAGCTGAACCTGCGAATAATTTTGGGCGAATGGGGATATATCAGGTTCTGTCATCTCCCGCTCCGGTGACGACGCCGAAACCAGAACCGCCCCCGCAAAGTAAGAAACACCCGCCTGAACCGGAGAAACCGCAGGATAAAAAATTGCCGTGGTATAAACGGTGGTTTAGCGGTGGCAAAGATAAAGCCGAAGCCGCCGCGACTGCTGTAGCTGCGACGGCCCGCAGCGCGACAGCGGAAGGGGAAGCGCTGGTGATGCGTTACATTGGGGGCAGTGCGGGCAGTGCCGGGCGCTGGCTGGCGGCACCGAACCCGGTAACGGTTGGGATAATGGGGCTGTTTTATTCGCCGGAGCTGAATCAGGGCGAAGAGGATTACTTAAGTCAGTATCAACTCGGGCAAATAGCGGAACAGTTTGGTAAAGCCCCGACTCGTGTACGTTTTCGCTGGATCAGAGATGAAAAAAGCGGCAGGATGACAGTTCAGGGGTATCACGTCAGCCCGGAAAGCGGGCTGGATAAAGTGCCGGTTCATGTGATGAGATTGAACCGGACTACGGGGAATTACGAGTTCTGGGAGCCGGGAGAAAACAGGCCGACGATTTTATGGACGCCGAACGAACAGGAATTTAAAGTTCCGGCCCATACCGGGAATGAAGAACCGCCGTTTATTCCGTCGCAAATAACTGTGTTGCCGATCCCGGATAAAGAGGGCAGCGATATTGAATCGTTACCGATGCCGGAAGAAAAGGATTTTCGTGATTATATTCTGGTTTTTCCTGCCGGTTCAGGCATGAAGCCGATCTATGTGATGTTTAATACTCCTCGGAATCAACCGGGAGTGGTAACTGGTCGGGGACAAAAAATCGAAGGAAACTGGTTAAGTCGCGCAGGGCAAGGTATGGGAGCACCAATTCCCAGCCAGATAGCAGATAAGTTGCGTGGGAGGAAGTTTAATAACTTTGATAATTTCAGAAATGCGTTTTGGAAAGAAGTTGGTAATGATCCGGAATTGTCTAAACAATTCACAAGAGCAAATGCGATAAACGTACCTAAAGGTTATTCTCCATATACAATTCCTGAAGAGCAGGTTGGAGGTAGGGAAGTATTTGAGATTCATCATGTTAAACCAATTAATGAAGGTGGTGAGGTTTATAACATGGATAATCTGCGCATATTGACACCAAAGCGGCATATAAAAATACATGCTAATAAAGGGGGTAAAGTGGGATGAATTTGAAAAATAAGTTGGAAGATTATACAGAAGCTGAATTTTTAGTTCTGCTGAATAAAATCTTCGATGGTGAATGTAAAACTGAGAACGAATATCACAGTTTAGTAAAACATATTGAGATAATTACCGAGCATCCCAGCCGAAATGGACTAATTTTTTACCCAGAAAATGGAGTTGAAGATAGTCCTGGAGGTGTGCTTAAAGTTATAAAAGAATGGCGAGCTAAAAACGGCAAACCTGGCTTCAAAAAATAAAAGGGATTCGGTAAATTAGGAAAAGGATTTCCGCGATTATATTCTGGTACTTCCCATCCCGAATATGCCGCCGGTGTATGTGTATTTGAGTAAACCACCGGTGAAATTGTTTGAAGTGGATTTGTACAGGAATTTTGTGGGTAGGCCAAGAAATGGGATGCATGCTGATCATATGCCTTCGGCTGCTGCGGTTAAGGCAAGGTTGAAAGCGTTATATCCTAAATTATTACCTTCCGAATTAAATTCTGATTCTAAAAATGTATCTGCAATTATTATTCCGGAAGAAGTACATCAAAAACTCAGTCAAACTTATGGAGGACGAAATTCGTCAGAACAGATTGAAAGAGATTCTCAAGATTTACGTGCGGCATTAGATAGGAACTTTGATGCCATAAAACCGAGCTTGAAAAGTTATGGTGCAACAGAAGTACAGCTTGAAAATGCTCGCCAGAGGATGCATAAACTAAACGAGGAACAGGGGTTGTATAAATGACAGTCAATGTAGAGGTACTAATAAACAATCTAGGAAGAACTTATCAGGAAATTTTTAATGAAGGGTTAATCCCTTATAAAACCAAACCTACAGGGTTTGCTGGAGATCCTGATATATCTTTAAATATGGCTAAAGAAGGTGTTTACTTGTCCTTTAGAAGAATTAGTAAAGTTTTATTTGCTATAGAGCTTACTTTAGTTGACGAGAAGAAACCACAATACCGGTTTCCAAATGAGCTACCTTCACCATTAGTTTCGATAATGTCTCGGCAATGGGTTCATGAGCATTTTGGAAATCCTGAAAAATCACTTCCTCCACAGAAAATATTAAAGAGAGATACTGGCTGGACAGAGTTATATACGCTGCTAGATTTTCGTATTCCAACTAGTATGCAAATTAATTACGATTTACTAGAACGTGTTAAAGTAGTGGCATTCTTACCCACATCAGAAGTACGTTGGTAATCAATATAAAGAAAGGTTTTTTGGGGAACTAATTCATTTGCGGACGCTTGAAAAACAAAATCGCAGATGAATTAATTTAACCAAGAACAGAGGTTATATATCCGTCATCTTTCAGGTTGTCTCTTTGTTGGCTGCACTCACTCACCCCGGTCACATAGTTAGCTATGCTCCCGGGGATTCGCTCTCTTGCTGTCGCGATCCATCTTGAAATCCATAGGGTATAAATAATGGCGATCAATGTTAATGCATTGTTTTTACCACTTTTAACGCCTGCTTTTTATCAAATTTAATCATCATGGCATATTATGGTTTTACGTTTAATGAACGTTAATCATAGCTGATTTTAGCTTTACTGACGCTGTTTTACCGGTAATTTTGAATAGTTTTAATGAGGTATTATCTTTATGTTTTTACGGATAATCAACCTTTTTTCAGAGCTTAAATCCTGCCAGATTAACCATTTTATCTATGTTTTTTGCGCTTAAATGGATTTGTTTTCAAGTACAATATCCATGTTAAAAATATGGTATTTCACCCTGAATAAGGTAAGTTTTTACGGCAATCTTTAAAGGACTAAGTTTTAAGGAAAATTGGGTAAATATCGGGTAAAAAGCCTTGGATTTTCCTTTATATTATTGATAATCATAGAAAATTTTATTATTTATATATAACTTAACTTATAAGTCAGATAATAATTTCCATAAATATTATCACATATAAAAAAATTGCGATTCTTTTAATTTGAAATATTTCTATTTGATTTAAACTTTTTATTAACAAATCTTGTTGATGTGAAAATTTTCGTTTGCTATTTTAACAGATACTGTCAAACGGGGCAGTATGTTGATGGTTCACTCAGTCACACTGATAGTTTTAAGCAGAAAGTTGTAGCGTGTTTGCAAGATAGTCAAACAGCAACTTAAGCTGAAATTACCCTACTAAATGGATGGTAAATATGACTAAAAAAATTTCATTCATTATTAACGGTCGAGTCGAAATATTTCCTGAAAGTGATGACTTAGTTCAATTGATTAATTTTGGTGATAATAATGTTCATTTGCCAATATTGAATGATTCTCAAGTAGAAAACATTATTGATTATAATGAAAATAATGAATTGCAGTTGCATAACATCATCAACTTTCTCTATACGGTAGGGCAAAGATGGAAAAATGAAGAATATTCAAGACGTAGGACATATATTCGTGATCTAAAAAAATATATGGGATATTCAGCAGAAATGGCTAAGCTAGAGGCCAACTGGATATCTATGATTTTGTGCTCTAAAGGTAGTCTTTATGATATTGTAAAAAATGAACTTGGTTCTCGCCATATTATGGATGAATGGCTACCTCAGGATGAAAGTTATATTAGAGCTTTTCCGAAAGGAAAGTCCATACACCTGTTGACGGGTAATGTGCCATTATCCGGTGTGTTGTCTATATTACGTGCAATTTTAACAAAGAATCAATGCATTATAAAAACCTCATCAACCGATCCTTTTACCGCTAATGCATTAGCGCTAAGTTTTATCGATGTGGACCCTCATCATCCGGTAACGCGTTCTTTGTCAGTCGTATATTGGCAACATCAAGGTGATATATCACTCGCAAAAGAGATTATGCAACATGCGGATGTCATTGTCGCCTGGGGAGGAGAAGATGCGATTAATTGGGCTGTAAAGCATGCACCACCCGATATTGATGTCATTAAGTTTGGTCCTAAGAAGAGTTTTTGCATTATTGATAACCCCGTTGACTTAATATCCGCAGCTACAGGGGCGGCTCATGGTGTTTGTTTTTACGATCAGCAAGCTTGTTTTTCCACCCAAAACATATACTACATGGGAAGTCATTATGAAGAGTTTAAGTTAACGTTGATAGAAAAACTGAACTTATATGCGCATATATTACCAAACATCAAAAAAGATTTTGATGAAAAGGCGGCCTATTCCTTAGTTCAAAAAGAATGTTTATTTGCTGGATTAAAAGTAGAGGTTGATGTTCATCAGCGCTGGATGGTTATTGAGTCAAATGCGGGTGTGGAACTTAATCAACCACTTGGCAGATGTGTGTACCTTCATCACGTCGATAATATTGAGCAAATATTGCCTTATGTGCGAAAAAATAAAACACAAACCATATCTGTTTTTCCCTGGGAGGCCGCGCTTAAGTATCGAGACTTATTAGCATTAAAAGGTGCAGAAAGGATTGTAGAAGCAGGAATGAATAACATATTGCGAGTTGGTGGCGCCCATGACGGAATGAGACCGTTACAACGATTAGTGACATATATTTCTCATGAAAGACCATCCCACTATACTTCTAAGGATGTTGCGGTTGAAATAGAACAGACTCGATTCCTGGAAGAAGATAAGTTCCTGGTATTTGTCCCATAATAGGTAAAAAATATGGAAAATAAATCCAGATATAAAACCATCGACCATGTTATTTACGTTGAAGGAAATAAAAAAATTCATGTCTGGGAAACGCTGCCGGAAGAAAACAGTCTAAAAAGAAAGAATGCAATTATCATTGCATCTGGCTTTGCCCGGAGAATGGATCATTTTGCTGGTCTGGCGGAGTATTTGTCACGGAATGGGTTTCATGTGATCCGCTATGATTCACTTCACCATGTTGGATTGAGTTCAGGGACAATTGATGAATTTACAATGTCCATCGGAAAACAGAGTTTATTAGCAGTAGTTGATTGGTTAAATACGCGAAAAATAAATAACCTTGGTATGCTGGCTTCGAGCTTATCTGCGCGGATAGCTTATGCAAGTCTATCTGAAATCCATGTTTCATTTTTAATCACTGCGGTCGGTGTGGTTAACTTAAGATATACTCTTGAAAGAGCTTTAGGATTTGATTATCTCAGCTTACCCACTGATGAATTGCCAGATAATTTAGATTTTGAAGGCCATAAATTGGGTGCTGAGGTTTTTGCGAGAGATTGCTTTGATTCTGGCTGGGAGGATTTAACTTCTACAATTAATAGCATGATGCATCTTGATGTACCATTTATTGCTTTTACTGCAAATAATGACGATTGGGTAAAGCAAGATGAAGTTATTACATTACTATCAAGTATTGGTAGTCAGCAATGCAAGATATATTCTTTACTAGGAAGCTCACATGATTTGGGTGAGAACTTAGTGGTCCTGCGCAATTTTTATCAATCGGTTACGAAAGCTGCTATCGCAATGGATAATGGTCGTTTGGATATTGATGTCGATATTATTGAACCGTCATTCGAACATTTAACTATTGCGGCAGTCAATGAACGCCGAATGAAAATTGAAATTGAAAATCAAGCAATTGCGCTGTCTTAAAACCTATTGAGATAGATGGTTAATTCTATCACTCAAATAGAAATACAAGGACTCTCTATGAAATTTGGAAACTTTTTGCTTACATACCAACCCCCCCAATTTTCTCAAACAGAGGTAATGAAACGGTTGGTTAAATTAGGTCGTGTCTCTGAGGAATGCGGTTTTGATACCGTATGGTTGCTGGAGCATCATTTCACGGAGTTTGGTTTGCTTGGCAACCCTTATGTGGCTGCTGCCTATTTACTTGGTGCAACCAAGAAATTGAATGTAGGGACTGCGGCTATTGTTCTCCCCACCGCTCATCCAGCACGCCAACTTGAAGATGTGAATTTGTTGGATCAAATGTCAAAAGGACGATTTCGGTTTGGTATTTGTCGGGGGCTTTACAATAAAGATTTTCGCGTATTTGGTACAGATATGAATAACAGTCGCGCCTTAATGGAGTGCTGGTATCGGTTGATACGAAATGGAATGACAGAGGGATATATGGAAGCCGACAACGAACATATCAAGTTCCATAAGGTAAAAGTACTGCCGACGGCATATAGTCAAGGTGGCGCACCTATTTATGTCGTTGCTGAATCTGCCTCCACGACTGAATGGGCTGCTCAACATGGTTTACCCATGATTTTAAGTTGGATTATCAATACTAACGAAAAGAAAGCGCAACTTGAGCTCTATAACGAAGTGGCTCAAGAATATGGGCACGATATTCATAATATCGACCATTGCTTATCATATATAACATCTGTAGACCATGATTCAATAAAAGCGAAAGAAATTTGCCGGAATTTTCTGGGGTATTGGTATGATTCCTATGTTAATGCCACGACCATTTTTGATGATTCAGACAAAACAAAAGGTTATGATTTCAATAAAGGGCAGTGGCGCGACTTTGTCTTAAAAGGACATAAAAATACTAATCGCCGCATTGATTACAGTTACGAAATCAATCCCGTAGGAACGCCGAAGGAGTGCATTGACATCATCCAAAAAGACATTGACGCCACAGGAATATCAAATATTTGTTGTGGGTTTGAAGCTAATGGAACAGTCGATGAAATTATTGCTTCCATGAGGCTTTTCCAGTCTGATGTCATGCCATTTCTCAAAGAAAAACAACGTTCGCTATTATACTAGCTAAGGAAAATGAAATGAAATTTGGATTGTGCTTCCTTAACTTCATCAATTCAACAATTGTTCAAGAACAAAGTATAGCCCGCATGCAGGAAATAACGGAGTATGTTGATAAACTGAATTTTGAACAGATTTTGGTGTATGAAAATCATTTTTCAGGTAATGGCATTGTCGGCGCTCCTTTGACTGTTTCTGGTTTTTTGCTCGGTTTAACTGAAAAAATTAAAATTGGTTCATTAAACCACATCATTACAACTCATCACCCTGTCCGAATAGCGGAGGAAGCTTGCTTATTGGATCAATTAAGCGAAGGGAGATTTATTTTAGGGTTTAGTGATTGCGAAAAAAAAGATGAAATGCATTTTTTTAATCGCCCTGATGAATACCAACAGCAACTATTTGAACAGTGTTATGAAATTATTAACGATGCTTTAACAACAGGCTATTGTAATCCAGATAACGATTTTTATAGTTTTCCCAAAATATCCGTAAACCCTCATGCTTATACGCAAGGCGGGCCTCGGAAATATGTAACCGCAACGAGTCATTATGTCGTTGAGTGGGCAGCCCAAAAAGGCATTCCTCTGATCTTTAAGTGGGATGATTCCAATGATGTCAGACATGAATATGCGGAAAGGTATAAAGTTATTGCTGATAAACAGGGTATTGACCTATCAGCTCTAGATCATCAGTTAATGATATTGGTTAACTTTAACGAAGATAGTCAGAAAGCTAAAGAGGAGACACGTGCATTTATAAGCGATTATGTTTCTGAAATGCACCCTGATGAAAATCTCGAAAAGAAACTTGAAGAGATAATCACAGAAAATGCCGTCGGAGATTATAAGGAATGTATAGCTTCGGCTAAATTGGCGATTGAAAAGTGTGGTGCAAAAAGCGTATTACTGTCCTTTGAACCAATGAATGACTTGATGAGCCAGAAAAACACAATCGATATTGTTAATGATAATATTAAGAAGTATCACATGTAATAAAAGAGTATGGCAGCTGTGCTGCCATCATTCCTAATATTATCTGTAGAGGGTAAAAACAGGTATGACTTCATATGTTAATAAACAAGAAATCACAGCAAGTTCTGAGATTGATGATTTGATTTTTTCGAGCGATCCATTAGTTTGGTCTTATGATGAACAGGAACAAATCAGAAAAAAACTTGTGCTTGGCGCATTTCGTAATCACTATAAACATTGTCAAGAATACCGTCGTTATTGTCAGGCACATGAAGTAGATGACAATATTACGGAAATTGATGAAATACCTGTATTCCCAACATCAGTTTTTAAGTTTACTCGCTTATTAACTTGTAAGGAAAACGAGATTGAAAATTGGTTTACCAGTAGTGGTACGAATGGTTTAAAAAGTCTGGTGGCGCGTGACAGACTAAGCATTGAGAGGCTCTTAGGTTCTGTAAGTTATGGCATGAAATATATTGGTAGTTGGTTTGATCATCAAATGGAATTAGTCAACTTGGGGCCTGACAGATTTAATGCTCATAACATTTGGTTTAAATATGTGATGAGCCTGGTGGAATTGCTATATCCTACAACATTCACCGTAACAGAAGAACGGATAGATTTTATTAAAACATTAAATAGTCTTGAACGAATAAAAAATCAAGGGAAAGATATTTGTCTTATCGGTTCGCCATACTTTATCTATTTGCTCTGCAATTATATGAAAGATAAAAATATCTCATTTTCTGGAGATGAAAGCCTTTATATCATAACGGGGGGAGGCTGGAAAATTTACGAAAAAGAATCCCTGAAACGCGACGATTTCAATCAGCTTCTATTCGATACCTTTAACCTTAGTAATATGAGTCAGATCCGCGATATATTTAATCAAGTTGAACTTAACACCTGTTTCTTTGAGGATGAAATGCAACGTAAACATGTTCCGCCGTGGGTATATGCGCGAGCACTTGATCCTGAAACGTTGAAACCTGTGCCTGATGGAATGCCGGGTTTGATGAGTTATATGGATGCGTCATCAACGAGTTACCCGGCATTTCTTGTCACCGATGATATCGGGATAATTAGAAGAGAATATGGTAAATATCCTGGTGTGCTCGTTGAAATTTTACGTCGTGTTAATACGAGGAAACAGAAAGGGTGTGCTTTAAGCTTAACTCAAGCATTTGACAATTGACATCCTCATTTTGATAATTAAGTCAAACAACGTCGCTAATGATTTTCGATGCCCATATGTTAACATGATGAGAAATTTATTAAGAGGATAATTTGGTTTTTAACCTCAGTACTGATTTTATGTTGCTATTCGCCTGATAAAGCTGGCCGAATATGCTCGCCCTGCGGGCCGCCTTTGGCGGTCCAAAACGGCGTTGCCGTTTTGTCGAACCCTGTTCGAGGGTTCTCACCCCTCCCTGCATCGAGGAATATATAAGCAAAAAGCCCAGGTGGTTAACCTGAGCTCTTCTTCAAATTCTGGCGGTGAGGGAGGGATTCGAACCCTCGATACGTTTTCACGTATACACACTTTCCAGGCGTGCTCCTTAAGCCTCTCGGACACCTCACCCTATTTTTTCGTCGCAGTAACTTTGTTTGATATCGTCGCTGCAACGGGGCGCTACTATAGGGAAAAGCATTACAAGCGTCAACACTCTTCTAATACTTTTCTTTGGTTTTTCGATTGATTAGCTAAATAACCGTCAATTCGATGAATTGACGCCCATATGACGTTGTTGAAGTAAACAGATGCAAGCTTTTTGATAAGAAAAAAATGAATTCGTTAACTACTTAACATTCTCAACATTTTCATAAAGATGATTAACAAAGAGGCTTGCAACCTGCTATTAATCAGATAACCCTGTGTAAAAAAATAAAATAGGATAAATAATCATGGATATTATCTTTTACCACCCTTTTTTTGATGCCGCTCAGTGGATTCAAGGCATGCAACAGCGACTGCCGAATATTAATATCCGTCAATGGAAACGAGGCGATAATGCCCATGCAGATTATGCAATGGTTTGGGCCCCTCCCTATGAGATGTTGGCAAATCGCTCCGGATTGAAGGGGATTTTTACCCTGGGAGCAGGCGTCGAGGCCATTTTGAAGCAGGAACAACAAAGACCAGGGATGTTGCCCGCCGGTGTACCATTAATGCGTCTCCAAGATGCAGGGATGGGATTACAAATGCGGGAGTATGCGGTAGCAATGGTTTTACATTACTTACGCCGCATGGATGAATATAAGTTGCAGCAAGGGCAGAGAATGTGGAAACAACTCGAATCACATGATCGCCGCGATTTTGTAATTGGTGTGTTGGGCGCTGGGGTTTTGGGACGTAGTGTAGCCGAGACGCTGGTTGAGTTTGGTTTTACTGTACGTTGCTGGAGTCGTACTCCAAAGCAGATTAATAAGGTAGACAGTTTTTACGGTCAAGATCAGTTGGGCGATTTTCTCTCTGGCAGTAAAGTGCTTATTAATCTATTGCCCGATACACCGCATACCCGCGGCATTCTGAATTTATCGCTGTTTAGTCAGTTAAAACCGAAATCTTATTTGATTAATCTCGCACGAGGCTCCCATTTGATAGAACATGATCTATTGGTAGCGATCAATAAAGGCTATATCGCAGCGGCTTCATTGGATGTATTTACTGAGGAACCATTGCCGAACATGCATCCATTCTGGACGCATCCCCGTATAACGGTTACTCCACATATTGCTGCTATTACTATTCCCAATATCGCTATGGATAAGGTCAGTGAAAATATTCGGCGGATTGAGAAGGGTGAATTACCAACGGGTGTTGTGGATATCAAACAGGGATATTAATAGTTCTCTTTACAGTCAGGTCGGTTATTGGGGACAATAGCGGCAAAATAGCTGTTTATTTGGAAAATGAGATGAATGAATTTTCAATAGTCTGCCGCATCTTAGGGACTTTATTTAATCGCCAGCCACAAGATCCAGTTCTGCAACCCCTTCTGACAATGATTGCGGAAGGTAAATTGAAGCAATCCTGGCCATTAGAGCAGGATGCGTTGCTGGATCGTCTGCAACAGAGTTGTGAACTGCCGGCAATGGCAACGGATTATACCGCGCTGTTTGGTGATGATGCCAGTGTGCCGGGTTGTCGTTCTGACTATACCGGGGAGAGTGAAAACGATATTCGTCAGTTTCTGACCGAACGCGGTATGCCATTGTCAGATGGGCCGGTTGATCAGTTTGGCTCTCTGTTATTAGCGGCTTCATGGCTGGAAGATCAGGCCGCAGAAGATGAAGTTCAGGGGCAAATTGTGTTGTTTGATGAGTATCTTCTGCCGTGGTGTGGGCAATTGCTGGGAAAGGTAGAAGCCCACGCAACAACCGGCTTTTACCGGACATTGACAATGATCACCCGTGAAGCGTTGCAGGCGTTACGGGAAGAGTTGGATTCTTAGTTCGAGGCGGATGAAAAGGCAAATAATTGACGATTATTTGCCTTTTCTGCGATATCTCGATAAAAATTATTTATCGGTCAGCATGATAACAAATTTGCCAGGTTTGACTTCTAACCCTTTTGCCAATTTTTTGGCGGCGGCTTCAGCTTTACTGTGATCCGGTTTCAATACATAAACGGGGTGAATATCAAAGAAAGCGCTGAGTGATTTATTCAGATAAGGAAGCAACGCGTTAATTGGCTTTTCCATTTTTTCCGGTGTGATTTGATAATCAACGATTTCTAATTCTTTCAGAAAAATAGCGCCTTTTTCTGGATCAAACACAGGTTGCGCTTTTAGTGTCAGCTTCATATCCGCTTTAGCCGGGCCAAGCAGGGAGGCAATATTAACCTTTGCCTGGCCGGTTAATGCGATTTTATCGGGTTCTGTCCGGCCAATTTGGCTGGACAATTCTGTCAGTTCTATATCCGCGTTGGCGATACCATGTAATTCAATCTGTTTCTGGTAATGGATATGTTTCGCCAGATAGCCATTAATCAGCTCTTCGCTGATACTGAAATCTTTGAATTGATCGCAACCGCTGACCAACCCAGCCAGCAGCAAGACTGCCCCCAAGAAAAATTTTCTCATATTAACTCCTTTATTTTGAAGGGCAGATTTTACATCATTAATTGCCACTAAGCATGGCGGATTCAATTTTACGCTGGTTAAACTGGCGGTGCAGTGCATACAACGTAATAAAGCCAATAACTCCTAACAGGATCCAGGGCAGTTGCGGCATGTTTAGCCTATGACCGGTATCATACAACCAACCGCCGCCGGTATAACCTAAAGCGCCGCCCAGCGCCAGGCCGAGGCGGCTAAAGCCCATATAACTGCCACGGGCGCGGGGATCAGCTAGTGAAGCGCTTAATGTCTCACGGGCAGGTTCTGCGGTGATGGTACCAAGGTAGAACAGGCAGATAATGCCAAACAGCGTATTGATTTCACCAATCAAACCGATTGGGAACATGCTCAGGCTCATCAGGAAAAGCCCTGCCATTAGGCGCTGTTCCAGCCGGAAGCGTTTTTCGCTCCAGCGGGCAATGGGATAAAGTAAAGTCAACGAAAGTGTCGCTTCAATGGCGTACATCCACTTCACCGCAGCTGGCGTTCCGGCGATTTCATTGACGATAATTGGGAACATCAGCATGACCTGTACAGACAGCATAAAGTAGCCGGTCAGTGTCAACACATAAGTGAAGAAGCGGCGGTCTTTAATGACGCGTCCCATACCTTCCCAAATTGGCGTACGGGTAGTGGAAATCCGGTATGCAGGGAGTTGCCAGGCATTCCAGAGGGCTGCCAGAACGAAAATAACAGCGCCTGTCCAACAAACGAGATGGAAATCATATTGCAGCAGCCAGCTACCAATCAGCGCACCGACAACAGCACCGGCGCTATCTTGCATTAACAGCAGGGAATAAAAACGGCCACGCTCGTGAGGGCGGGTGAGTTTGATAACCAGTGCGGTCCGTGGTGGATCAAATAAAGTGCCGCCTAAAGCGGATAATATGCAGGCAAGCCATAAGATCCACGGCTCAGTGGCTAATGCGATTAAAGCAAAACCAAGGGCGCGCAACAGCATCCCGGTGACGATCATTGGTTTCGCGCCGAAGCGGTCGGCAATTGCGCCACCGAAAATGCCCAAGCCTTGTTGTACAAACTGCCGCAAACCAAGAGCAAAACCGACAACCAGCGCAGCCCAACCCAGTTGTTCAACAAAATGTATTGATATTAAGGGAAAAACGACGAAGAAGCCCAGAACGACCAGCAAGTTATCAAATAACAAGAAGTACTTGCCCAAGCTACGTGCTTGCGAAACCAGTGACATTGCTCACCATTGGAATATTAAGAAGAGGAGAATAATATAATTCTCCTATATTCTGTACTTAATTTAATCTTTAGAGTAGTGATTTATAGATAATATTTTTTTATCGTAAGCGGGTGGCTGGAAGATGTATTTTACAGATGAAAAGCTTAAGTTTTTAACGGACAAATTAGGCCTAGTTAGGGAGAAATAATGTTTGGTTATCGTTCCACTTTACCGAAGGTTCGTCTGATAACAGAACGAATGGTGGTGCGTTTGGTGTACGAGCGGGATGCTTATCGTTTAGCTGAATATTATTCAGAAAATCACGAATTTCTTAAACCTTGGGAGCCGACCCGGGATAACAGCCATTGTCAGCCTTCTGGTTGGACAAACCGATTGAATTTAATTACGGAAATGCAAAGACAAAGTACAGCTTTTCATTTCTTGCTGCTTGATCCGAATGAGAATGAAGTTATTGGTGTTGCGAATTTCAGTAATATTTTGCGGGGTGCTTTTCATGCCTGTTATTTGGGATATTCTCTTGGTGAAAAATGGCAGGGAAAAGGGCTGATGTATGAGGCGTTGCAGCCAGCCATTCGCTATATGCAGCGTCAGCAGGGTATGCATCGGATTATGGCTAATTATATGCCTGATAATCATCGAAGTGGTAATTTGTTGGAACGCTTGGGCTTTGAGCGTGAAGGATATGCAAAGAAATATCTGATGATAAATGGGATTTGGCAGGATCATGTATTAACCGCACTGACAGATGAAAAATGGAATGGAAAAAGTTAATTATCAGATTGTACTGCCAGATAAACCAGGAACAAACAGATGTAGAGAGAAGGAAGGAAATGTAACTTGAAAGATGGTGTTTCCTCATACCTTACTTTTGACCCTTTTTTCTTAGTTAATTTTAATACATTGTTTTTTAAAGGAATGTTATTTACCTCGTAAAAAAGGGTTTTTTTACTTTTTATCACTCTACTCTTTAAAAGTCAGCAGGTTAAGGTTAGTATCTAACAGTTCACTGCCGTACAGGCAGCTTAGAAAATCATGAAAAAATATTTGGTAAAGCACACAGTGTTCACTGCCGTACAGGCAGCTTAGAAATTTCCAAGGCTCATCAGTCTTAGAAGCATCTAGTTCACTGCCGTACAGGCAGCTTAGAAAAACGCGTTAATGCTGCCTTCCAAACCGTATTGGTTCACTGCCGTACAGGCAGCTTAGAAAATTGATATGAACGCCGGTAATTTCAACATGCAGTTCACTGCCGTACAGGCAGCTTAGAAAAATGCGACCAACCTTGCGTTTAAGTTTTCGGCGTTCACTGCCGTACAGGCAGCTTAGCAATTGCCCCGTAAACCGTCGCCCAATCGGGCGGCGATATAAGGGGAGCTAACCGTTTTTTACGGCGGGGAGCAGTCACAAACAGAAAGATCGATTTATAATACTCTTTTGACGCAAGTGATATTCTCTGACAGACTGCAATGCATAGGAGCTATCTGTATAGCGGACTTCTCAACGGAGGCAACCATGGGTCATACCCGTTACGAAACTGATGTGGTCGCTTGGGCGAATGAGCAAGCTGCATTATTGCGTGCAGGTAAATTCTCTGAGATCGATATAGCTAATATTGCCGAGGAGATTGAGGACGTGGGCAAGAGTGAAAAACGTGAACTGGCAAGTCGTATGGCGGTTTTGTTGGCCCATCTTCTGAAATGGCAATTCCAGCCTGGCCGTCGTGGTTCAAGCTGGCAACGAACTATCAGGGAACAGAGAAAAGCACTGGAATTGCATATAAAAGAGACACCTAGCCTGAAAAGTACGATTGCTGATGAAAACTGGTTTGCTAAAGTTTGGGCTGATGCCGTTTCTTCCGCTGCCGACGAAACAGGACTGGATATGTTCCCGGATGAATGTCTCTGGAATATAAATCAGATCTTTTCCCAAGAGTTCTATCCTGATTAAATATAAGCTTTAATGAGTTGATTTATTTGACGCACTGACTTCGGTTGGTGCGTTTTTTTGAGCATGATTTTGAGATAAATACGATGAATTTATTGAAATCGCTGGCTGCGGTCAGTTCTATGACCCTGTTTTCCCGGGTTCTGGGCTTTATCCGTGATGCCATTATTGCCCGTATATTTGGCGCAGGCGCAACAACGGATGCCTTTTTTGTTGCCTTTAAATTACCTAATCTGTTGCGCCGTATTTTTGCAGAAGGCGCATTTTCTCAGGCATTTGTGCCGATTCTGGCTGAATATAAAAATCAGCAGGGAGATGAAGCGACTCGGACGTTTATTGCCTATGTTTCCGGTATGCTGACGTTAATTCTGGCGGTTGTTACGGTGCTGGGTATTTTTGCTGCACCGTGGGTGATTTATATTACTGCGCCGGGTTTTACCGATACCGCGGATAAATTTGCTCTGACGACAAGTCTGTTAAGAATTACGTTTCCCTATATTTTTCTGATATCGCTGGCCTCGTTGGCAGGGGCGATATTAAATACCTGGAATCGGTTTTCTGTACCGGCTTTCGCCCCGACGTTGCTTAATATCAGCATGATTGTGTTTGCACTGTTCGTCTCTCCGTATTGTAATCCACCGGTGATGGCGTTGGGTTGGGCAGTTGTTGCCGGCGGTATTTTGCAACTTGTCTATCAGCTTCCTCACCTGAAAAAAATTGGCATGCTAGTATTACCGCGCATCGCTTTCCGTGACAGTGGCGTATGGCGGGTTATCCGACAGATGGGGCCGGCGATCCTTGGGGTTTCAGTCAGCCAGATTTCATTAATTATTAATACGATTTTCGCCTCATTTCTGATATCCGGTTCGGTGTCCTGGATGTATTACGCTGACCGTTTGATGGAATTACCTTCCGGTGTATTGGGCGTTGCTCTTGGAACTATTCTTTTGCCTTCGCTGGCGAAAAGTTTTTCCAGTGGCAATCATGAGGAATACACTAAACTGATGGATTGGGGGCTTCGGCTCTGTTTCCTATTGGCGCTGCCTTGTGCTATCGCGTTGGGTATTCTGGCAGAACCTTTGACGGTTTCTCTTTTCCAGTATGGTAATTTCACTGCATTTGATGCGGCAATGACTCAGAAGGCATTAATTGCTTATTGTTTCGGGCTGATGGGGATAATTATTGTTAAAGTACTGGCGCCCGGTTTTTATTCCCGTGGCGATATCAAAACCCCGGTGAAAATTGCGATTGCGACTTTAATTCTGACTCAACTAATGAATCTGGCTTTTGTTGGTTCACTGAAACATGCCGGGTTGGCGCTTTCTATCGGTTTGGCTGCTTGTTTCAATGCCGGTATGCTTTACTGGCAATTACGGAAGAAAAATATTTTTAAGCCGCTGGCGGGGTGGGGTGTTTTCTTATTTAAATTGATTGTGGCAGTTGCAGTAATGGTTGCCGTGTTAGCGGTTACTTTATGGTTGATGCCAGTATGGGAACAGGGAAATATGGCTATGCGTCTGTTGCGGTTAATGATGGTGGTTATCGCTGGAGCTGGCGGTTATTTTGCGGCATTGATGCTGATGGGTTTCCGGTTGAAAGATTTTGCCCACCGCGGTTTATAATAAATTCAGGTATCCCGGCGGTTATTCTTGGATCAAGCCGTGTTTGAGCTTTCAGAGACTGTCGGGATATCAATTTTCATAGAATTGATGTAACCAATTAATTGATTTATAACTAATTTCCCATAAAATGCCTCAGGTGTTATAGTCACTCAGTTTAACAATGTTTGAATAACAAGTTCATTGTGCGTGCCAGGTCGTGTTTTTTCATGAAAATATAAGAGATCCTGTTATAAATTACAATTATAATATGGCGATATTTGTTATGCTAACTAACTGATCCGAATGCGATTTGGAGCAGCTATTGAATTAAATTTAGCAGATAAATAATACCGGGATGAATATTTAATCATCTTAAAAATAAATAATTGGTATTATCCTGTGTTCAGTGGGTTATTCAGAAGTCATAGATTAACTTGCTGGCCTTGATAGATTTAACTGAGTGGGGAAGAATTTATGTGGTTTGAAAAGTTAAGTCATACTCAGTCAGGTAAAACTGATCATATCTTATTTTGTTTCCCTTATGCGGGTGGCTCGGCAGAGGTTTTTCGTGGCCTGAGCATTTGTCTGGCGAAAAATATTGCGGTATATGCATTACAATTGCCGGGTGGCGGTAGTCGTTTTGGTGAAGCGTTAAGCCGGGATATGGAAAAGATTTTGCAAGCAGTACATGGAGAAATGAGACATCTGATCAACGGTAGCCGGTTCTCTTTATTTGGGCACAGTAACGGCGGTTTGTTTGCTTATGAATTGGCTAACCGGTTAAATAATGAGAACCAATCTCCGGCAAACGTATTTATTTCCGCAGAAGCCGCTCCGCATATTACCAATTTTAAGGAAGATCCATTTTATTTTTCTGATGCGCAATTGAGTGAGCTGTTGGTAAAATATGGTGGAACGCATGATGAAGTCATTAGTAATGAAGATTTCAAAGCGATATTCTTTCCTATTATTCGTAATGATTTATCGCTTAATTACCATATGAAACATTATTTGCGGCAAAAGCATAGTGTATCTGAACTCGTTTTGATTCATGGGCAAAAGGATAAAACGATGTCAAAAGAGGATATGCTGGCGTGGGAAAACTATACTTGTGGCGGTGTTGATATTCACCTCGTCGATTCTGATCACTTCTTTATTCAGCATATACCGCAAGTGGTTGCTGATATCATTCATACCAGAATTGCATTGAGCACCAAACAGGAACGGCCGATGATTGTATAATACAAACCTTGGCAGGCGTGATAAGGCAATATATGCTGTATCACGCCAATTTTTCAGAGAAAACCGTGATGTTACGGTTACATCCGCTCTACCGTCTCAATGCCCAAGGTATTCAGACCTTGTTTCAACGTCTTAGCGGTCAGCAAAGCCAGTTTCAGGCGGCTTTGGCGCAATTCTTCGCTTTCAGCATTCAGGATCTGACAGTGTTCATAGAAACCAGAGAACAGACCGGCTAGATCGTACAGGTAAGCACACATAACATGTGGCGTACCTTCACGGGCGACGGTGGTGATAGTCTCTTCAAATTGTAACAAACGGGTTGCCAGAGCTTGCTCACGATCCTCATTCAGAATAACCGGTAACGTCAGGCTGCTTCCATCAATATCGGCACGTTTGAAGATCGAGACAACCCGGGTATAGGCATATTGCATATAAGGCGCGGTGTTACCTTCAAAGGCGAGCATATTATCCCAATCGAAGATGTAATCTGTCGTACGGCTCTTGGAGAGATCGGCATATTTCACTGCGCCAATACCCACAGCGGCGACCACTTTTTTCAGTTCATTTTCTGGCATATCCGGGTTTTTCTCACGGATAAGTTTATCGGCACGTTCAATGGCTTCATCCAGCAGATCGGTCAACCTGACAGTGCCGCCGGCACGGGTTTTGAACGGTTTGCCATCTTTACCCAGCATCATGCCGAACATGTGGTGTTCCAGTGACATGGTTTCCGGTATATAGGCCGCTTTACGAACAATGGCCCATGCTTGCATCAAATGCTGATGTTGACGGCTGTCGATATAATAAAGAACACGTTCAGCGCGTAGGGTTTCATGACGATATTTTGCACAGGCGATATCCGTTGTGGTGTAAAGATAGCCGCCATCCTTTTTCTGGATAATCACGCCCATCGGCTCACCTTCTTTGTTTTTAAACTCATCAAGGTAAACCACGGTTGCGCCATCACTTTCTACCGCCAGACCTTTCTGTTTCAGATCAGCGATAATACCGGGCAGCAAATCGTTGTACAGACTTTCCCCCATCACGGCATCTTGCGTCAAAGTGACATTCAGACGGTCATAGGTTTGCTGATTCTGGGCCATAGTGATATTCACCAGCTTGCGCCACATAGTACGGCAATACTCATCACCGCCTTGCAGCTTCACCACATAGCCACGGGCGCGGGCTGCAAATTCTTCATCTTCATCATAGTTCTTTTTTGCTTCACGATAGAAAACTTCCAGATCGGCCAGTGCCATATCGCCGGCATTTTCGTTCTGCACTTTCTCCAGATAGGCGATCAGCATACCGAACTGGGTCCCCCAATCACCAACATGGTTAGCGCGGATAACCTTATGGCCTAGGAATTCAAGGGTACGCACCGCAGCATCGCCAATAATGGTGGAACGCAGATGACCAACGTGCATCTGTTTAGCGACATTGGGTGCGGAATAATCGACAACGATAGTTTGTGGTTCGACTGGCGTAACGCCCAATTTCTCATCGTTCAGTGCAGTTTCGATATTCGCTGCAATCCAGGTTTTATCAAGAAAAATATTGATAAAACCGGGGCCGGCGATTTCAACTTTACTGGCGATACCTTGCAGATCCAGCAGGCTAACAACTTTTTCTGCCAGTTGTCGGGGCGGCATGCCCACTTTTTTCGCGGCGGCCATCACACCATTGGCCTGATAGTCACCAAATTGCGCTTTCGCGGATTGACGGACGTGAGCTTCGCTGTCGGCTGGAGCACCTGCTGCAATCAGCGCCTGGCTGACTTTTTCTGAAAGAATCGCCTGAATATTCACCTGGTTACCTTAAATTACGAACAAGAATAGGTATATTGTAGCAAACAATACCCTTTGCAAAATGATTCATAAGAAAAAACGGCAGGTTTTATACCATATTCAGTACACGGCATGCTACAACCTGCCGTTTTATGTCAAGGCCGCTGGACCATGAACACCGACAAAAACTGCTGGATAATTGGAGTCGGGCAGAACATATTTCGATATTGGAAGTTTGAGTTGACTAAAGGGAAAGCCTGAGTGGGTTTTGTTTTTATTTAACCCGTTCAAGCAAAACCAGTTTGATTTCCTAATGGATTTTTTCCAATATAATAAAGAGCAAATCATTATTTGAGTGTTTTGGGGTGTTCCCTGTGTTTCATAGGGATGAACCATACAATATGGATTTGGCTGTTAAATAGGGAATATGTTCCTCGTATTAGCGGGGATAAACCGATGATATTTGCTGTGATTAGAGTTAATCGAATCGTTAATAAATAATGGTAAAATGGATTTTAAATTGTCATGTTTTGAAAAGAAATGTCAGTATAAATGCAATAATAATTTGGTGGCAGATGGGTGAATTAGCGGATTTTTTGTTTATAAGATTGTTTTTTTGAACAGTTGGTCGATTTAAAGATATCTATTCTTCGCTTAATATAAACCTGAATCCTTTTTGTATTTACAGAAAATTGTTATCAATTTTCTTTTTGTAAATTTTCAAAGAAGTTCTTGCACTTTGATGATGATTTGATAATTATTGTCTAAACTTTGTCATATGGCCGATATGAAAGAATATCCTCAGATACCCTTTGTCGTTATCAACAGGGATTAACTGATTGGTGTTTGTTGCTTTTGTTTTCCGCTTATCCAGCTTCTTGTGTGGGGTATATTTCACGATTAGCAATGAGATATACACTTTATTTACTTGATATGAGCATTCGTCAGTTATTCATATTAAAAGAAGGAAATAAAACCAATGGGTATATCAGATCCGCGTCTGTGTTTCGATTGTAAGCGGTTTTTGAAAAACTGGGTAGAATTTCAGTTGGTGGATGAACAGGGGAAGCCGGTGGTTAACCTGCCTTATCGCCTGATCAGTTACGGAACGCCAGGTTATGTGCGCCAGGGGGTAACCGATGGTTTTGGTGTGCTTAGGGAAGAGATGCTGTTACCCCATAAAGTCACGCTGTATATTGATGCTCAAGCGTTGGCTAACGAGATGGAACAGCGCCCGTTGCGGGAAATACGCGGTGAAGCGGCGTCGGTGGTGAAGCCCAAAGCAGAAACCGAAGGCCACCAATATCATTATGTGACTATCGGGCAGATTAGTGATGGGTTACCGGTGATTAAGGATTGGAAAGACCCTAAAGACATTCCACCGCCCTATCATTTCCCAGACCCGGAGCCAAATGGCTACACGGTTCATCCATTAAATCAACGGTATGTCTTGGAAATATGCCCGTTTCGGGCCTGGGTCTTACAGCTACATCATCAAAAAGAGTATTCCATTGTCAATGCGTATAACCAGTGTTTGATGAGTGTGCTGGCTTATGCCGGTGGGGATGTTGATACTGAAGGCTCTGTGACTCACTTTTTTAATCGGCAGATGGTGGATGTTTCAACGTTGCCCTATAAGGTGGAAGAATTGCTTGCGACTCCGGTGGTTTATGATGTGCCGTTTAGTGGACGTTATACTAAAGTGGAGTTTATTGATTCAGCAAATGTTGATGGTGTGGGAGGTAATACTCAGTTGTTTTATGTGGTCAGCCAGTGTGATGTAGTTGTTAGCTGGAAGGGCACGGCCAGTATGGCGGATGCCATTACGGATGCGACGTACCAACCTTTGGGATTAAGTTGTGATGAGAAAGCATTGTGCAGTGGGTTTATTCACAGCGGTAAAGTGCATAAAGGGTTCTGGAAAGCGTTTAGTTTGATTGCAATGTTGACAATTCCCAATGATGAAACTACAGCAGTATTCCTTGATATAGCCAGATTGGTTAGAAATAAACGGTTATTCATTTGTGGTCATAGTTTAGGCGGTGCGTTGGCATTATTGCATAGTGCACAACTGAGAGAACATGATCCTTGTCTCTATAGCTACGGAATGCCACGAGTGTTAACGGTCAGTGCGGTACGGGAATTGGCAGATATCACCCATTATCGCCATGTCAATGAAGATGATCCGGTTCCTGCTGTGCCCCCAGAAAAAAATCTGGATAACTGGCTTTATAATTGTTGGGGACCACTGGGTTATCTATTCAGTCCTGTTGAATTGTTGGACTTTACCAGCAGCGGTGAAGTTTTTCTGCATCATGGAAAAATAGTACATTTCTGTAAAATCAATCTGGTTATTGAATGGCTAGAAGAACGCAACCCAAGCAATCATGTGCGACTCAGAACAACTTTGCCCACTAAAGCAAAGTTGTATTTAGTTCCGTCATTAAACAGTGAAACAGAAAATAATCTGAAACATGCTGGGAACGTTCAGAAAAAATTCTTTCAACGGATCAGTGATGCCGATAAGGTTAAATGGTTTCCGTTGAATGAGAACCCAACCTTAAAAGATGCTTTGGGTTTTCCTGATCATAGTTCACTGAAATATGCTCGTTATATTGGCGCACGATTGGCAGAGTTAATCGCGCCGGAGAAATATCATTTTTTCTGGGATCAGAAACAATTATTTGAAAAAACTCTGAATGATAGGAGCGATATTGTTTCCGATATTCGACAACGCGATACCTTGTTTTTACAGATTGATCACCAGTTAAAACAAGCTCTGATTTGCACCCAACAGGATAAACAGGGCAATCTGGCTTTAACGCGCTATACAGATAACGCGGTAGGGGTCGAGGAAAACTGACCATGATAAATATAAGAAAATACTTACCGGTATTGTTAGCGATATTCATATCAGGTTGCGTTGACCCAAATGAACCACTTTCCCCTCCTAAAAAGAATCAGTGGATCACAGTAGAAGGGGAGGTGCCGAAATACACAAAACCGTATGTGTCCGCTGTGTATAAATCAGAAGAATGCCTTAAATATCAACTTCATGCGGATATGTCGCCTTATAAAGTGCCGACCTATCACGGATTGCGTCTAGATGTAAAAGCTGATCCACAAACAGGTTATTTTCGGGCAAAGTTGCCTTTTAATGGTGGAGGTTGGTGTAAATGGAAAATTGACCGGGCTTTTGTATCGGTGAGTTATACCGATGTTAGTCATTTGATGAAAGATGCTGTTAATGAGGGAGGAAAAGGAACAGGTTTAACTGCGTTTATCAATGATGCAAAACAAAACTATGGTACTGAGATTAATGCATTGAATATAATAGATTTCAGACCTGTTATTTACCCTATTCTGGAAATGGTTGAGGGACTTCCTAAACGCCTATTCTTAAGGGGTGAAGTAGGTACACGTTTCTTTCGATTGAAATTATCTCCTGGAGCTGAATGGAAAATCACATTTAGGCCTAATCTAGATGAAACTAAAATTCCGAAGGTCACTGTGACCAGACAAGGGGAATGGGTTGAATATCCTGATGGACGCATTGAAACCAATACTCAAGAAATCGATTACCGATATATAAAGTAATCTCATCAGGAAAACTGACCGTGATAAATGTGAAATGCGACGGTAAGGGATTCACAGTATGAAAATAGTAAAAGTCACGCTGTTGTTGTTATTTTCGTATTTTATTTACTGGTGGATGGGGGATACCTTTTTTAACTGGTTTTTTCCCTTTTCATCTGTCGGAAAGGGGCCGTTAATTACCGTGGAGGGTGTCGCGCCGAAATATACAAAACCGTATGTGTCCGCGCAGTATATATCAAAAGATTGTCTTAGATATCAGTTTCATTCTGATATGTCACCTTATAAGGTACCGACTTACCATGTTTTAAGTCTGGATGTAAAAGCTGATCCACAAACCGGTTATTTTCAGGCAAAGTTACCCTTTAATGGCGGGGGCTGGTGCAAATGGAAAATCAATCAAGCCTCTTTGACAGTCGGTTATACTGATGTCACCCGCTTGGTAAAAAAGATGCTGTTCAGGATGAAGGCGCTGAAGGGACAGGTTTAACGGCATTTATTAACGATGCGGCCCGGACATATCTTGACGAAACTGCAACATTGAATGTTATAGATTACCACCCGGTTATTTACCCTGTTTTGGAAATGGTTAACAAATTTCCAAAAAGACTCTACTTGCTAGGTGAGAAACCAATGCGTCCATTTAGATTGATGTTAACTCCAGGAGCGGAATGGAAAATTATCTATAAGCCTAAACTGGATGAGACTAAGATGCTGAAAGTGATTATCCCGCCGGGTAAAGCGCCTGCGAGGGTTGAATATCCGGATGGAAGCATTGATTGGAATAATGATCGAATAGAATACTGGAAAATAAAGTAACGTCACTAAGGCCATATTATTCATTTACCTAAACACTAACACCAGAAATAAGGAGTTCCTATGAACGATGGATTACATTTTCTCTGTCAGGTTACCGATTTGCCGGAGAAAACATTTGCGGTAGCGGAGTTCTCTTTACAGGAGGAATTATCCGAACTGTTTACCCTCTCTTTAACTCTGGTCAGTAAACGGGCGGATATTGATCTGGAGTCACTGTTATTACAGTCGGTGAAGTTCCGGGTGGTTTTCAACGACGTTGAACAACGTCAGGTCAGCGGCATTATCGCACAGGCTGTACTGGGTGATACCCATACTCACCGCACGATTTATTATCTCACCGTCCGGCCTGCGCTCTGGCGGATGAACCTGAATCAGGACAGCCGGATTTATCATCGGCAAAGCGTCCCGGAAATCCTAAAAAGCTTGCTGAAAAAACACTATATTCTGGCCGACTCCCAACTGAATGAGTTTCATTA